>JALHLM010000035.1:0-4182 GCA_022844585.1 Pirellulales bacterium
CGCACTGCCTGCAAGCGATCGGCATCGACGGCCGCGAGGTCAAATCGATCACCGTTGGTTACCGCCTGCACGGCGAGAATCTCGTTTCCGGGCCGAACCGCGATCAATTCGCGACGCTTTACGTGAACTTCTTCGGCGAAGACCGGGCCCCGATCCGCCAGGAAATCCTCGGCCCCTGGACCGGCGACATCAAGTGGACCGAAAAATCGGTCAATATTGTCGTCCCCGTGAGCGCCCGGGGCGCGGTGATCGGCATTGGCCTATTCGGCGCCACCGGCACGCTGGAGTTCGACGACATCACGGTGACGGGAAGCCGGAGGTAGAATGTCGAATGACGAATTCCGGATGACGAAAGAAATCCGAATGCTTAAATGACGAATGAGCTCGATACGCTGAGACCCTTCGTCATTCAGTCATTCGACATTCGTTCGTCATTCGGATTTCGACATTCGTCATTTCACCTCACTGCTCTTTCTTCGGCAGCATCTCTCGGTCTCGCAGCCAGGCTTCGCACGTTTCCGGCCAGGTGCCGACGCCGGGGAATTTGCGGCCGAGGCCGACGCCGTGTGGGCCTTTTTCGTAGATGTGCAATTCAGAGGGCACGCCCGCTTTCCGCAGTGCCGCGTAGAACAGCAGGCTGTTTTCCGGGAGGACCGCGGTGTCTTCCGTGGTGTGCAGGAGAAACGTCGGCGGTGTTTCGGCGGTGACTTGCTGATCGTTTGACATCAAGGCCACAAGCGCCGCGTCGGGGGATTCGCCGAGTAGGTTGCGCCGCGAGCCGGCGTGCGTGGTCGGCAATTCCATGGTGATCACGGGATAGCAGAGAATCGCGAAATCGGGCCGACACGAAACGCTGTCGATGGGATCTCTCGCTTTCGCGGCGCCATCGTCGAAGTGCGTGGCCGCGGTCGAAGCCAGATGCCCGCCGGCGGAGAAGCCGATAATGCCGATCCGCGCCGGGTCGACTTGCCATTCCTCGGCCTTGGCACGCATCAATCGCATTGCGCGCTGTACGTCGTCCATCGGCGCTGGGTGATGGTAGCGCGGCGCCAGGCGATAGCGCAACACGCCCGCGGTGACGCCTAGGGAGTTCATCCATTCGGCTATTTGCAGCCCTTCGTGATCGACGGCGAGACCTCCGTATCCTCCGCCGGGACAAATGAGGATTCCGGCGCCGTTCGCCTTTTCCTCCGGCGCGGCGTAGATGGTCAACGTCGGCCGATCGGCTTCCTCGTCGCCGACTGCGCCGGGCGCGCCGGCTGGCCAAAGCAATTCAACACGTGGTTCGGCGGCGAGCCCAAACGGGGGAATTACGCAGATCACGGCGACGAACAAGAGCAACTTGGCGCGATGCACGGAACACTTCCTTTGCAATGAAAGGGCGTCGATTGATGGACGGATCGCGAAACTACTCCGAGACCACGGCCGCGCGGCCCCAGTACCCCCATTCTTGATTCCAGTCGTCGGCCGCGTTGAGCAGTTCCAGTTTGACGGACTGGCCGGCGTACTTGCTCAAGTCGACCGTCAGCTCGATCCAGCCCTCGACCGTCGTATCGGGGCCGATCGTCGTGTCGAGCAACACCTCGCCATTCGCGCGCACGATCAATTGCCAGTCCCCATCATCATGGCAGCCCACAGAAAGCAACAGCTTAGATTTCTTGCCGGCAAGTAATTCGACGTCGCTCGCAAGCACGCAGGGTTGCGACTCGCTCACCGGGTGTGTGCGAACCACGGTCGCGCGGCCGCGATATTCGCTCAGCAGCGAAATCCCGTCTTCGCCCGAAGCGCCTGTGGTGAAGCCGGGGGCGACTTCAGCCAGGATGCCGGCGAACTCCGCCGGATCGCGCGCGTCGCGGGCCTCGACGAGTCGCACGCCCGGCAGTTGCCGCGCATTTGGGTCGCCCGGCGGGCGATCGAGCGTGATGTAAGCGAAGAGATCGGCGATCTCCTGCGAGTTGAGTTGCTTTTCCACGTCCTCGGGCATCAGCGAAAGTTTGCTCACGCCCATCTCGTCGACATCGGCGCGGGCGATCGTCTCCGTCTTGCCGCCTTGCACCTTGAGCACGACCCGCTGATCGCTGTTCTCGGCCAACAGACCGGTCAACACGCGACCATCGGTGGTATTCACGGTCACGGCCTGATACGCGGCGCCGATCACCAGGCTCGGGTCGAACACGTTCGACAGCAACTGCTCAAACGAACTGCGGCCGTTCACGGTGATGTCCGGCCCAACTTCCTGACCTTCGCCGTACATCTTGTGACACGTCGCACAGAGCTTGGTGAACACGGCCTGACCGCGCGCGGCGTCGCCGGACGTCGTACGAATGACGCCCCGCATCTGGGCGATAATCTGTTCGCGCTCCGGGCTACGCTCCAATCGCATGGCGCCCCATTCGGCGGTCGCCTGATCGACCAATTCCTGGTCGCTGCTGGCCAGTAATTTGCGCACGTGGTTGACGCTCACAGCTTCGCGCGGCACGCGATGATCCTTGATGGCGGCGAGGAGTTGCTTTGCCCAGGCGGCGCGGGATGTAAGGAGATCGATTGCCGCGGGACGGAGGTCCGGCTCCATATTGTCGTAGGCCGACAGAACCATCCGACCCACGTCGGGCGGTTCAAGGCGACCCAACACAGCAAGTGTTCTTCGCCGAAGTTCGTGTGCGTGTTCATCTTGACTGGCGAGCATATCTTCGACAATTCGCAGCAACCCTTGGTCACGAGCGGCCACAAGGGCCTCCAGCGCTCGCGCGCGCAAGTCAGGGTCGCGCGCCTTATCAGCGAGGATCTTGCGCGTGGCGTTGATACCATCGACACCGTGCCAAGCCGCTGAAACAAACGCCGCATCCGCATAGAGAAACTGGCTCGCTTCGCCATCCAGGATGGCATGAACGGCGTCTCCCAGGTCTTCACGCAATTCAGTAACTGTTTGTCGCGCCAGTTCTCCGTTTTGAAGTCTGATTGCAACAGACCTGAGGAAAACTTGTGCCAGCGCTTGATCGGCGTGCTCGCCAACATTCAGCAGGTCGAATAGGTCGGCAACGGCCTTTGGGTCGACTCGGTCGCCGCCGAGCATCCGTTGGACTAGATACGGCATCATGCAATTCATGCCCGGTTTTCCAATCGCGCTACTCGTCTGCATCGATGCCAGGACATCGTCGGCGCGATCATCCATCAACGGCTGCAAGTTGTTCCAAACGATGTGCGGCAACAACTCATCGTCACCGCTGGTGGCGAGAATCTTGAATAAAATCGGAAGCGGATCAATTTCGCTGAGTTTGGGCGCGGCGATCGCCACTTGCAGTCGCACGTCGGGCGAGGGATCGTCGGCGAGCGCCTCGATCATGCCCTCGACCGTTAGGGGAACCTGCTGCATGTTGCCAGCGGCGCGGACGCCCCAGGCGCGAAACGTCGGGTCCGAGTGCCTGAGCAATTTCAGATGAACCGCTGCGTCCAATGGCCCGCCGCCGACCAGCGCCCAGATGGCGTGCATCCGCGCTTTTCGCGGGGCATTGTCGTCCAGAACGAGTGCCGCCAATTGTTCGCGCGACGTTTTGCGTTCCGTTAACAGACGTTGTGCAATGTCGCGGAAATACACATTCGGGCTGTGCAACCGTTCGATTAAATGCGCGTCCGTTTCCTTGGCCAGATCGAAGGCCGGCGCGCGCGGCGTGTCCTGATAGCGGATGCGATAGAGGCGGCCCTTACCGCGGTCGATGCCTTCGGGATCGCGGTTGGCGTCCTGATAGCAGTGATACCGGTCGTACCAATCGAGCACATACAAACACCCGTCCGGGCCGGTCTTCTGCACCACTGGCATGAACCAGGAATCGTTGGCCGAGAGGAAATCGGGATCCGGCTTGGCGAAATAGGTCGAGCCGGCGCGTTCCAGGTAGTCGCAGTTGATGCAGTTGCCGTGGATGTTGCCCATGTAGAGCTTTTCGCGGTACTGCTCGGGATAGACGTCGCTATCGAAATAGTGGATACCGCAATAGGCGGCCTTCTGATGCTGGTGCTTGACGATCGACTCGATTCGCCAGGTGTGCGGCGGATACGGCCCGCCTTGGCGCAGGTAATAGCCCGTCTCGGTCAAGTGCCAGAGATGATCGATCACGCAGGCGCTGATGAACGCGCTTCCCTCGCGGTCCCACGCGACGCCCCAGGGATTGCTCGTGCCTTCGCAGA
>JALHLM010000035.1:4192-19545 GCA_022844585.1 Pirellulales bacterium
GCGTCACCGGATGAATGCGAAACAGCGCGCAGGTGAACTCGTGCTTCTTGCCGCGATACTCCACGACCGCCGGGTTGAACACGCCGTTCAGGCCATAGAGCCAGCCGTCGGGGCCCCAGGTGAGCGAGTTCGGCAACTCGTGCGTATCGTCGCGGCCGAAGCCGGTGACGACGACTTCTTGCTTATCGGCGCGGTCGTCGCCGTCGGTGTCCTGCAGGAACAGAATATCCGGCGAGTTCGCCACCCACACGCCGCCGTGGCCGACCGCGATACCGGAAGGAATGTTCAAACCTTCGGCGAAGATGGTGACTTTGTCGACGCGACCGTTGTGATCGGTGTCTTCGAGAATCTTGATGCGATCGCGCCCGGGACCCGGTTCACGGCGCGGGTACTCGAAGCTCTCGGTGACCCAGATGCGGCCGCGCTCGTCGAAGGTCATCGCGACCGGATTCATGAGGTCGGGCTCGGCGGCCACGACTTCGACGGTGAAGCCCGGCGGGACCGTCATCTTGGCGACCGCTTCCTCGGGCGACAGCGCGGGGCCCGGCGGCGCGTCTTGATTGTGCGGGATCGAAGCGTCCCGCTCCGCGGCCTGTGCCGGAACATAACTGGCGACGATCAACGAGAGCAAAGCGATCCAGCGAAGGCGGAGCATGACAGGCGATCCATTGCGGCGAAGTGGGGATGCGCTGACGCGACGGGAAAGCCTATTTTGCGTGAAGTTCGCGCCGGTCGCAACTAAGCGCCTCGCCCGAATCCGCAACACCAGCCCGACGCGCAAGCGAGGGGGAGTTGGCGTTGGTCTTGAGTAAGGCCTTACTCGGATGCATCGTCCTTTCCCCCCGCTTGCGCGTCGGGCTAGTGTGGGCTCTTCTGTTGGCGAATTGAGCGGCGCTGTCCTCTCGCCTTGGCGGGGCGGGCCCGGTCCGATACATTGCGCGAGTCGCATTTTTGGCCTGTTTTCGCGAGTTGCCGTATGGAATCCACCGCCCACGACTTTCTCAAGAATTTGCTCTCGGTCCCCAGTCCGTCCGGCTACGAACAGCCGGCACAGAACGTGGTCCGCGAGTATATCAGCCGGTATGCCGACCACGTCTCGACCGATTTGCACGGCAACGTGATCGCGGTCAAGAACGCCGGCGCGCCGCTGCGGGTGATGTTCGCCGGGCATTGCGATCAGATTGGCTTGCTGGTGTCGTACGTCGACGACCAGGGATTTCTCTCGGTCCAAACGATCGGCGGCTGGGACCCGTTGGTGCTAATCGGCCAGCGCGTCACTGTTTGGTCGCCGACCGGTGCGGTGCACGGCGTAATGGCGCGGAAGCCCATTCACTTGTTGACCGATGAAGAGCGCAAGCAGGTTCCCAAAATGAAGGACCTGTGGGTCGACATCGGCGCCAAGGACAAGGCGGACGCTCAATCGGTCGTGAACATCGGGGATCCGATCACGCTCGAGCTTTGCTATCACGAAGCCCGCAATGGTTTCGCGCATGCGCCGGCGATGGACGATAAGTGCGGCGTCTGGGTGGTGATGGAAGCGTTCCGCCGCGCATGTGCTGGGCCGCTGGATTGCGCGCTGTACGCCGTCTCCACGGTGCAAGAAGAAGTCGGCTTGCGCGGCGCCAAGACAAGCGCCTACGGCATCGACCCGCAGGTGGGGATCGCCGTCGACGTGACGCATGCGACCGATTGCCCGACGATCGACAAGAAGCAAGAGGGAGACGTCAAGCTCGGCGGCGGACCAGTGATCTATCGCGGGCCGAATATGAGCCCCGTGGTTGTCGACCGTCTGATCAGCGCCGCAAAGGCCAACGAGCTGCCCTATCAACTCGCCGCCAACGGCCGCGCCACGGGGACCGACGCCAACAGCATGCAAATCAACCGCGCCGGCATGGCGGTCGGCCTGGTGAGCATCGCGAATCGTTACATGCACTCGCCGGTCGAGATGATCAGCCTCGCCGACATCGACCAGGCGGCGGACCTGCTAGCCAAGTTCGCGACGGGATTGAAGACGGACGATCGGTTTGTGCCGTAGGAAATCGTTGTTCCAATTGAATTCATTGGAACCACGAAAGACGCGAAAGGCACGAAAACTCCATTGCAGCGTCGAAGGTTGGATCGTGGATTGTTCGTATTAAATGGCACGAGTTCGAATCGAACCGTGGCCCTGAATTATTTTTCGTGCCTTTCGCGCTTTTCGTGGTTCCTCGTCCTACGACTTCACTAATGCAGGACTCGAATCGCATTCCAGATAGCCGCCAGATAGACGGACGTAAACGCGACGAAGAGCAGCGTCAGGACGTGGTAGCCGAGCCACAGCCACCAGCGCGTTAGGTGCGGCCGCGCATTCAGCACGGCTTGCAGTCCGAGCCGCACGCCCCAGAATGTCGCGCCGTAGAGGGTAAACGCTAGCGCCAGGCGACCGCCGACGGCGATCTCGCGACTGCATCCGAGACACGTCGCGCCGAGCGCGATGATCGACATCACGGTGTAACCTCCGTATACCCAGTACAGTTGCCGATGTAATTCCGGCAGCATGTTAAGGCTGTGCTTCCAATCAAGCCGCAGCGGCACGAGCGCTGAGGCGCAAAGCACGCCCAGCTGGCCAATGCCGATCAACCAGATCGCGGTCTCCAGTTCCATGTTCATCGTGCGCCCAGCGCCTCCATAAAAGGAATGATGACATTCGTTCGAAACGGCGCATGGAACAGCAAGTCCACTGGCGCGAGGACGGCAACTAAGGTGAGAAGTCGTCCACCGATCGCGCTGCGCATCCCCAGTCGTTTTGCCAGCGCGCCGTGCTCGAACTGAACGGCGATCGCTTGAATCAAAAAGTACAGCGTCGGTCGGCCGAATCCGGCGCCGGCGGGGAGTGAGATCACGAGATCATGGACGATCCCGCTGAACAAGAACACCGCCCAAGTCGCCGAAGCGACTCCCGCTCGTCGCGCGACGGGCCGGAAAATGCATTGCGCGGCGAGATCTCGGAATCCTGTGTTCCAGCGCTGCCCCCAGAATTCACTCACGCTCGACGCAGCCCAAGGGGCGATCATGATCGGTCGCGCGTCGATGCCCTTCGATTGCCAGTAGTTCGCGAGCAGACGAAACACGCCGAAATGCAACATCAAGATCGTAGCGGTCATGCCGAGCCACGCGATCAACGTGTCGCGCTCACTCGACAATTGAGGCGCGACGAACCAAAACAGGAACGCGCCGAGCAATATCGAGGCGGTCGCCCAAATTGAGTCACACGTCAAATCCCGGTGCGGCGTTGATTCACTGTTGTTGCATACGAACTCATTCGCGTTCATACCGGGCCAGGCGAGTAGCAACGCGACGTGCTTCCAATACGGCGCTGAGCAATCACTCAGCCGCATCCAGACCGTGGCCTTACAAACGGCATAGACCAAAACGGCCGAGAGCCACATCTGGCCCCAGGCAGGAATGCTGCTTTCCATAACTTCCGGCGTCCAGCCTTTGAATCATGTTTCCCTGTTCTGTGAACCGGCGAAAACGGTGTTAATTTAACAAGCTGCTGAGATCAACTAGCCCGCATGATCTACGCATGCCAGCATTTCCTGCCAATTTGTGTAGTTTGCGCATAGATAATGCGTGATCTTGGATAAATGCCGTGTCTGACCTCACGTGCCACTAGTTTGGGTTGTTGGCTCAACTGTCCAGGCTGGATATGCTGGGAGGAACCCACCGGGCGCGCCGTGTTGCCGCCCATTTGCCTACCCTCTCGGAGCAGACATCCATGAAGAGAAAAATGATCGCTTTGTCGGCCGGCGCCGGCTTTGTTTTGAGCGCCGCCTTGGTCGCCTCGGCGGAAGCTCCGCCGACCACCACGGGGCCCAACAACCCGAATCCGCCAGGTACGTATCCCACTTCAGTGACGGCGGCGAACGTAAATGTCGACTTGCTGCCCGGCAGTGTGATGGGCGGCGGCGGCTCCGATGATTTGAAAGTGACGTTTCCTTCGGCTGGACCGATCAAGTGGACCAGCTCGCGCTTCAACGAAGGCGATCTGGCCTTGAGCATTGGACCATTCGACGCGAACGATCCCAGCTACTATCCGCCCAACGCGCATGGCGTGTTTCGGCCCGGCACGGATCCGGGCGCGGGATTCCCCTTCAACAACACCACGCTGGCCTGGCGGTTGAATAAGGACACCGGCGCGACGCTCGCCAGCGTGCGCACGAACGGTTACACGCCGGACGTCACGTTCAACGGCTCGGCGGTCGGCACGCTGCACGGCTCGGCCTACGCTGCCGCACAGGGTTCGCAGGGCTGGGGCTATCGCATGAACGACGGCGTGTTCGAGAACGGCGGCGCGAACTCGATTGACATCGTGATGGGCGCGGCTGGCTACGACGAACTTCTCGGCGAATCGGGGTTCGATATCGCCGCCGCCTACTTTCCGTATGAACAAGGTTGGCTGGGCGCCTGGGTCGAAAACGGCGCCGGCGAAGATGGCTCGGCCACGATCACCGCCGGGCATCCCGACCTGATCGGTTCGACCGTGGCCCGTTGGCAGGAGAACTCGCCTGGTGCGGGTCTGTATCAATTCGGTAACGGCCGTGTCGAGCTGCCGGGAGTCAATTCCGCCACCGACGGCATGCTCTTCGTGGCACCCGCCACTGACACCAGCAACGGCACGCACCTCGCCGCCGGCGCTCCGCGTGAAGGCGGCTGGGACGTGACGATCCGCGAAGATCAAGGCGATGGACTGGGCAACTTCCCGATTAAGGACGTCGGTGGTTCGACGTATCAGTTTCTGTATGTTCCTTACACCGCGACGGATCTGGTCGGCGGCTGGATCAGTGGTGAAGACGGCGCCGTTCTGCAAGGCGCCGGCACGACCAAATTCGACGTGACGCGTAACGAGGCCGGCGAATATGCGATCAGCGTGTTTGGAGAAGGAGATCAGAAGCTGACCGGCGACGACGGCATGCTGATTCTCTCGGTCGCATCGCACGACTCGACGGTCGCGGGCGGTAATGTCGCGGCGCGCACGTTCTTGTCGTACGAGTACGACAACCTGGACAGCGGCGACTTCATCGTGCAGTCGCGTCTCGACGTGGCGATCGAAGGCGGCACGAGCATTTTCGGCGACCTGCTGGAGTTGACCGACACGGACTTCTACTTCGCCTGGGTGGACTTCGAAAACCCGCTCTCGTTCGATGCGACGCCCGGCCAGGCCGGCGACACGAACGGCGATGGCAAGGTGGACATCGTCGACCTGAACAACGTCCGCAATAACTTTGGCGGCACGGGACTCGGCGATACCGATGGAGACGGCGTCGTGGCGATCGGCGACTTAAACAACGTCCGCAACAATTTCGGTGCGGGTCAGGCTGGCGGCAGCGCCGTGCCCGAACCGGCGACCTGGGCGTTAGCCCTGGCCGGGATCGTTGCAGCCGGAGTTGTCCGTCGCCGCAAGTAGTTGCTCGATGAGCTTTGAATGCAACAAGCCCCTGGAAGCATGCTTCCAGGGGCTTTGCTATTGCCGGCCGTCGCCGCCAGACTTTCTGCGCCGCCTATCTAACGCGGCGACGTCCCGCCAGAATCGCTGCCAAGCCGCCAATCGCAAGCAAGGCCCAAGTCGCTGGTTCCGGCACAGCATTCGCGCCGGGGCCAGTTCCGAAATTATTGCGGACGCCGTTCAAGTCGCTGATGTTGACGTTGCCGTCGAATGGATACGCGTCGCCATCGACCGAGCCGTCGGCGGGACCGCCGGTCGAGCCGAAATTGTTGCGCACCGCGTTCAAGTCAAGGATGTCCACTCTATTGTCGCCGTTCGTGTCGCCGAGCACGGTTCGAGTGCCATCGGACGTGATCCGCACATGGTCAAAGGCCAGGATCTCGTTGTAGAACGTGCTGTAAGCTTCAAAGCGGATGACCAGATTCGTGGAATTCGCTGGGAGATCGAACGTGTAGTCTTTGAAGACGTTGCCGAGCGCCTGCCCTTGATAGACCAAGGCCTTGGTATCGTCGCCGACGAAATTCGCGACCGTCACCGAGGCCAATGGTCCGTCCCCATCGGGATCGGCGAGGATGCGCAGGAAATCGTTGTTCTCGAAATCGATGTTGGTGCCGGCCATGGCGACGGTGATCTCAAGCCCGGTTTCGCCAGACACGTCGATCGGGGCGAGCGTCAGCGAGCGAGGAATATTGTCACCGCCGCCGCCATAGGAAGGCTCGTTGATATCGGCGCCGGCAAAGAAGCCGGCCCCTTCCTGTCCGGAAATGCGGCCGCCAAGCAAGTCGCCCAGCGTATCCACGACGACGAGCGCCGGACGCTCCTGGAGAACGACTTTCGGAATATAGGTGGTCAATGCGATATCGCCGTTGAGTCTGACCGGATCCGTCGGCAGGTGGTCGCCGAGCACCGTCCAGTTGTCGACAGTAATCGGACCGACTTGACCGCCGCCGGGATTGAAGGCGACGGAGACCTCGGACGCGAAATCGGCCGTGTTATCGAAGCTCACCCATTCGAAGCCATAGCTGCCGGCCTGTAACGCCACGCTGCCGAAACTATCTTGAAACGCATGCAACGCATTATCCACGATCACGTCGTCCGCGGCATTAAATTGACCGTTGTGATCGAGATCAATGCGGAATCGGCCGCCGTCGTCGCCGCTCAGTGCGAAGGAATACATCGCGGCGGCCTCTACGGTCAGTTGCCCCAGTCCGCGGACGACAAAGCCGTCTCCAGGAGCGCCGGGCACGGTGCCGTTAAAGGGCCAGTTGCCAATGGTCGGCGCCGAAAGGTCTGCCGTGGCAACCGTGCCCGTTGCCGTCGTGCCGGCGATCTGCCCGGAGATGATCTGGTCAACGGTCGCGAGCGAGTCAATCGTCGGCGCGACAGACGCGTTGAATGTCGCCACGACTTTGCCGCCGACTGCGATCGTCCGGCCCGGAGCGAAGAGCGATTGCGGATTGGTGGTCCACTGGATCGTTCCGCTCTTGCCGCCAGCCGCGGGGTGCGCCGGATCGGTGATGGTCACTTGACCATTCGCCACAGGCACCTGGGCGCCGATACTGGTAAGGCCCATGTCATCAAGCCCAGTTGAGTTCCAAGTGATCACAGGTGCGCCGTACGCATTGAACTTCGTCGGAGGCGTCACGTCCGTCGGGCTCGAATGGAGAATCAAGCGGGCGTTCGTCGCCGCGGGCAACGGAAAGGCGTCGAGGGCCAACCCTTCGACCGTGTGTCCTGCCGCGATCAGGCGATCGCGCACAAAGACGTCGGCGGCCGTTGTGGGCGGCGGCGTCATGTAGGTGACCAGGTTCGTTGCGCGGCCTTGGGACGCCCAATTCACCGTGGCGTCGAAGACGTCGAGCGCGTCGTCGGTCCATTGCGTCGTGTCGATATCATGCGTCCACAGCAGCGACGCCCAGCGGGCCGGCGCCTTATTGATGACGCCCACGTCGCCGACAATGAAACTGTGCTCCCAATACGACGGCCCGTCTCCAGCGCTGAAGATGAAATCGGTGCCGCGGCCGCCGACGGTGTAGCGAGCGCCGTCGCCGTCGGTGTTGAAGCCCTCGTAATACGGCAATGCGGCCTGAGCCAAGTCTAAGGTCAGCAACCAGGCGATGCCGGCAAAGGCAAATCGCGAAACGGCGCAGGGAGCAACGAGAAGCGAGCGACGCGACATGACCAGCCTCCAAAGAAAAGACCGCCAAGAACCGTCGGCGCACACCGCCATCGGTCGAGCCAAGCTGGCGAATGCCAACTGGACGCGCGTGGCACACTACCACGATGACATGATGCCGAAGAAATCTCGGACGAAGGAAAAGCCGCGATGAACGTCAAACCGCTTTCAATTAGCGCCCAACGAAATGAAACAAGGCGCACTACGACGCGACTCGAGTGAGTCGAGCGAGAATATATCGCGGCCTCCAGCGTGCGGCAAGGATTTTTTTGGCGATTTTGCTAAATCGTTTTCAGCATCGCACAGTAAGTCGGTGGCTGTCCTTGGTCTTTATCCGCCGCGGCGCGCGAGCAGATTGCTCGACGCCGTCGCCGATCTCTGGCAACATCACTCCGCTGGCGTCGCGGCGGCAGCGGCCATGCGGCCGGCAAGTTCGCGGTCCAGATCGAGCATCGCCGACGGATCGCTCTTCACCATGTGGAACTTGGCGACGATCTCTCGCGCCGTGCGTTCTTCTTCCACTTGCTCGGTGATGAACCACTGCAACTCGACCAGCGCGGCGAAGGCTTTTTCCTTGAATGCCAACTCGTAGAGCGAGTTGATCCGTTCGCTGACATGAATCTCTTGTTCGAGCGCGGACTCGAACACCTCGACCACGGAGTTGAATTCGCCGCGCGGCGCAGCGATCTGCTTCAGCACCACCTTGGAGTTGCGGTCCTGCATGAACTGGAAGATTTTCATGCCGTGGCCGTATTCTTCCTGGCTCTGCACCTGCAGCCAGTGAGCGCAGCCGAGAAAATTCTGCCGCTCACAGTAGGCGGACATGGCCAGGTAGTTGTACGAAGAGCCGAGCTCGGTGTTGATTTGATCGTTGAGCGCGTCTTGCACGGTTTGGCTGAGCATGGCGGGGACCTTTCGCATATTCGCAAGGAGATTTCAGTGTTCAAGGCAAGTCGCGAAAACAGGCGCGACGACCGGATTCTAGCCGAGAAGCGGCGCGAGGGAAGGGCGACTTGCGGAGGTTGTGCGAACAAGTCGCGAAAAACCTCCGGCCGGGAGATTGAGTCTCAATTCCTCAGCAATTTCCGCCTGTAGCCGAGGTCTGCGACCTCGGTTGGGACAGGCGTCGCCACTACTCCGCTTTCAACTGCTCAAAATACTCCATCATCCGTCCATACAGCCGCTTCGTGACGACCGGGTCCGGCGTCATGTGGGTCAGCCCGCGCAGCGGGAGGAAGTCGAATTCCTGCCCCGCGCGAAACAAGGCGTCCGTGAGCTTGACGCTGTGCTGGAAATAGACGTTGTCATCGGCCGTTCCATGCACCAGCAGCAGCTTGCCTTGCAGTTTGTCGGCGTAAGTCAACACGTTGCTGACGCGATATGCCTCGGGGTTTTCTTCCGGCAGGCCGAGGTAGCGTTCCGTGTAGTGCGTATCGTAGTCGGCCCAGTCCACGACCGGCGCGCCAGCGACGCCGACCTGGAAAATATCCGGCCGCTGCAAGAGGGCCATCGCCGTGAAGTACCCGCCAAACGACCAGCCATAGATCCCGACGCGCTTCAGGTCCATCTCAGGGTAGCGCGCCGCGAGTTCTTCAAGTCCACGTACCTGGTCGCTAAGCGGCAAGGTAATGAAATCGCCGCGAATCGCCCGTTCGAATTTGCGTCCGCGCGCCGGCGTGCCGCGCCCGTCGATTGAAACCACGATGAATCCATGATCGGCGATCCATTGATCGAACACGTATTTCGCCGAGCTTGCCACCACCGTTTGCGCGTGCGGTCCGCCGTAGACGCTGACAATCACCGGATAACGAAGCGCGCCGTCGAAAGCTCGCGGCCGTACAATGGCCGCGTGCAATTCCGGATCCTGGCCGACGCGCGTCAGTTCGACGTTCGGCACGAAGCCCGGCGATTCGGCCATCTGCGCGAGTGCGCCGATGACTTTCCCGTCGCCGTTCTCGACGTCAAAGCGGCGTTCGCCACGGAGATTCACCGAGACATGCACTGCGAGGCCGCCGCGATCCGACCAGATGCCGGCGTGGTTTCCGACGCCGTCTGTGATGCGTTCCGCGCGCGGATGTTGGACATCGAGCGAGATGCGATACAAGTGCTGCTCGGTCGGATTCTCGCCCCCGACAACGATGGCCTCTCGGCGTTCTTCAAGAACAGTGATGAGTCCTCGATAGTTCAACTCCATTTGCGTGAGCGGCCCCGACAGCTTGCCGTCGCGATCGCGCAGTTCCAGTTGCCAAGCGCCGTTGCGTTCGGTGCTCCAGAAGAAATGCTTTCCTTGATCGATCCAGCGCGGCAACCCGGAATCAAGATTCAGCCAGGCCTTGTCTTGTTCGCGCAGGAGCTCGCGCGTCGCCGATGAACCATCATCAACGGCCAGCACCAATTCCTCGGTCTGCCGGCGATTCTGCACCACGATCGTCAGCGGCGCCCCTTCATCCCAAGTCACCGCCGCCAAATACGGGTACGCCTCGCGATCCCATTCGATCCAACGCGTTTCGCCGCCGCCAACGGGAATGACGCCCAGTCGGACCGAAGCGTTCGCCATGCCGGGTCGTGGGTAGCGCCAAGGCTCCGGCGCTTTGCCCGGATTCGCGGGGTCGGCGATGAACAACTCCTCCACGCCAGCAACGTCGGTTTCTTGATAAGCAATGAACTTGCCATCCGGCGACCACCAGTAGCCGTGCATGCGGCTCATCTCTTCCTGCGCGACGAACTCGGCGAGCCCGTGCGTCAACGTCTCCGTCGCGCCGGTCGTCAGACGGCGTTCCGCGCCGCTGGCCACATCGATCACGTAGAGATCGCCATTCCGCACGCACGCCACGGAGTTGCCATCCGGTGAAAACTGCGGGTCGATCGGGTAACCGGCGTCACTCTTGAGTTCGTTAATTGCTCCCGTCTTTCGTTCGACGAAATACAGCCGTCCGGAAAGCGGAACGAGCACTTGCGCACCGTCCTTCGAGAGATCGAACGAAGCGATCCCGCGCGCAGCAAGACGCATGCGCTCGCGCCGGGCTTTTTCCTCGGCGGTCAACGATTCATCTGCGCCGCCGAGAAGCTGATCCGACGTGAGCAAAACCCGCTCCTCGCCGGTGCGCACGTCCCAGGTATACAAATCGCGGACGAAGCTCCGCGGTCCCGAGCGCAGAAACAACACTGCGTCTTCCGTCGAGGGCACGGCAATCGCCGCCGGCAGCCCATGCGTGAAGCGGTAGGTCTCGGCATAGCGCGTGAGAAAGTCGTCGTCCATAGTTGCTTCGTCCGCAAAAAGTCTCGCCGGCCTGGCCCCCATGACAATGATCAGCATCGTCAGGGAGCTGATGACGATCGAGGCGTAAATTCGCATCCAAGGAGCAAAACGTCGCATGGCGTGGCCCATGAATTCAAGTCAGGTTGGCGTCGCCGCTAGTAGACCGCAACGCCACCGGATCGGGCAAGTCGGGGCAATCGGCTTCCAAGCGCGAATCAGGGCTCGACTGTGGGAGGCGTCTCCGACGCCGATGGGGGCGTCGGGAGGTTGGTCAATCAGGCTTTTTGCGCGAAAATCGCCGAATCCATCAGCGTCGGAGACGCCTCCCACAGTCGTTTATGTAACCCAAGCTATTACGTCCCGCGCGTGAATCCGAACCATTCGATGTGCTTGCGCGGACAATAGCGGAGGCCGTGCTCGGCACAATAGGTTTCAAGCCACGCGGTGCGGACCGCCAATTCTTCCACGGTGGTGCCTTGCGGCATCAACAGGACGCGGGAGCGGTCGATCTCGGGGATTTCCGTCAGATACGTTTCGACGTCATCGCAATCCGCCGGGACGTCGATCACGAATTTGAGCTGATAAGGACGCTTGGCGATGAGTCGCCGGACGACGTCCGGTATGTGCCGATCCCGTTCATGTCGCACATGCCAGCGGGCGTCGCGTTCCGCGCTGGGCGTCGAATTCGCCCGCTTGGGACTGATTGACATCAGGTCGCAATCGACAGGCAGCAAGAGAGTGCCGGCGGTTTCGATGGTGATCCGCTTGCCGAGCGCGCGCAGCTCCGCAGTCAAAGGCGTGAGCTCGGCGTGCAACATCGGCTCTCCGCCGGTGATGACAACATCTTCGACGTCCCGCCATTCCTTGGCGCGATCGAGAATCTCCGCCACGCTGAGTTCTTCCCCCTCCGGCGCCCAGGATGTGTAAGGCGTGTCGCAGAACCAGCAGCGCAGATTGCAGCCGCTGGTGCGGATGAAGATGCTCTCGCGGCCGGTCAGCAAGCCCTCGCCCTGAATCGACGCGTAGATTTCGGCGATGCGCATGATGAACGGCGGCCGTGCTCCAACTAGCGGGCCGACGCCGCGGTCGTGTCGATGACCTCCCAGTTGCCGTGCTCCTGGCTGGCGCGCCAGAGATCGCCCACGTCGCCGTTCAATAGTTCCGCGCGGAACATGCTGGCCAGCGGCTCCGGCGCCACGAGCGCCACGACGTCATCCTTGTGCTTACGGGCGATTTTTTGCAATGCCGTTGCGACGCGCAGCCGCGCTTCGGTGACGGTTTCGCCGTTGGGCGGGCGGACGCACTCCGGTTGCTCCTGCCATTGCCGGTACACCTTCGGCTGGCGGCGCTTGACGTCGTCGATCAACATGCCCTGCCACAAACCGTGGTTCAGGTTGCGCATGTTGTCCATTTCTTTCAACTTGGCCCCGAGCGCCGTCGCCAAGGCCTCGGCGGTTTGACGGGCCGCCGCGCATTCACAGGTGTAAATCACCTTAATGCCTTGATGCTTCAACTCATCAATGGCGCGGGCAACCTCGTGATTGCCTTGTTCGTTCAGCGGGATATCGAGATCGCCCTGAATACGTCCCTGCGCGTCGTAATCCGTCGATCCCGGACGGACCAGAATAAACTGTGTCATGGCTGGCGCCAGATTACCTCCCAGTGGTGGTGAAAGCCGTGCGCGCCCGCTCTTCGAGCTGGCTCACGCTGACGGCATAGTCGGACGTGCCAAAAATGGCCGACCCGACAACAAACAAATGCGCCCCCGCTCCAGCGCAACTCGCAATCGTGGGCAAAGCAATGCCGCCGTCGACTTCGAGCGATTGTTCAGGGCCGATGCGGTCGCTCAGGTATTTCAATTTCTCAATCGCCACGGCGTTGAACGCCTGGCCTCCGAAGCCGGGCATCACGCTCATCACGAGCACGATGTCGCAAAGCGGCAGATAAGGCTCGATCGCCTCAACCGGCGTATTCGGATTGAACGCCAATCCAGCAGCCGCACCGAGGTCTTGTATCTGTTGCAAGATCGGTGCCGGATCCGGCGCAGCTTCGATATGAATGGTCAATCCGTCCGCGCCGGCGTCGCAGAATTGCGACGCGTACTGGGCCGGATCGGAGATCATCAAATGCACGTCCAACGGCAGATCGGTGAGTTTACGAATCGCCTCGACCAGGGGCATGCCATAGGTAAGGTTGGGCACAAAATGACCATCCATCACGTCCAGGTGCAGTCCCCGTACGCCAGCGTCTTCCAGGCGGCGCACGTCGCGCTCCAGATTGCCGAAATCGCAGAGCAGTAGCGATGGCAGCACGACCGGCGCAGCGCCGCGCAATTGAACGACCGATTGACGGGAGGGCATAAAGCGAGTGCCGGAATCCTGGCCGGTGGACGCGATATCGCTCCACGCGCGGTTCGCCGGTTTGGTGAGATGTTCGAGTCGAATTCAAACGGCTTTACGTCGACCGTTTGCCATCTAAGATGCCGCTATCCTACCGGCGCGACACGTAACCAACTCGCACGACCGAATCGACACTTCACTTACGGCAGCGGTAGACTTGCCGTCAAGGACAGCGTTTATTGTATCATCCGCCGAAAAATCCGCCAGCGCAGAGCGAGTAATAATCAAGCGTCGCTGTATGAGCGTTCGTGATGTCCAGGATTTGGGCCAAATATGAGTGTCCTAACTACTTCACGTCCAGATCCTGCGCCCTGGGCAGATCCTCCAGGCTCGCCAAACCCGCCAGTTTCAGAAATCGCTCGGTAACCGCGTATTTGGCGTTGCGGCCAGTGCCTCGTTCGACGCGAAGTAATTGCCGCCGCACGAGTTGCGCCAATAACGAACCGCTAGGTCGCCCACGCAGCCGGCCCACCGCCTCACCGTTGAGCGGACCCTTGTAGGCCACGATGGATAGCACTTCGACAGCGGCCGCCGAAAGCCGTTTTTCGTGGTTTTGCCCCCGCACTGCCGCGCGGGTCGCCTCAAAAGCGGGGAGCAGTTCCAACCGATAGCCGGCGGCATCGGACACAATGTGATAAGGGCAGCCATTCGAGGCATACTCGTCGTTCAATTCAGCGACGAATATTTCAATCTCGGCGGCACGCACGCCGCGCATCAGGCCAGCGACTCGCACCGCGCTGAGGGGGGTGCCGTCCGGATTGCCGACGAACAGCATCGCTTCCAAAATACTGCGCGGGGTGACTTCACACGCGTCGTCGTCTTCGGCCGCCACGCTGGTCGGCGCTTCCGTCAAGGGAACGGCATCAGCCTGGGAAGCCGCTGCCGACGGATCGCCGTGCGCTTCATACGGCTCCTCGCCGCGGCCCAACAATTCCGCGAAGGCGGTGCTGAGGTTGTCGAGCGTCATCCCCTGGTCGTCGGGCACGTCGCGAAACCCGGCCAGATCGAGAGGCGAGCCTGTCGCGTCCACGTTCGGCGGTTGATGTTCGTCGGCCGGCATCGGAGCACTCGCTGGGGTATCGTCACCGCACGTTATCATGCAGCGCGGCGCACGAGAATGGGAGGCGTGCGGCAATCAACGCGCAAGGCTGGAAAGTCGCTGCCGTTGCATTAGACTGGAAGCTCACGGGAATCACAGCAAACTTCGCGCGGCTTGGGGGGACGACGATGGACGAACAACCAGAACAGCCAGCCGACGAGACTGCGGCCGCGCCCGGCGAAACGGCGGCGCCAGTTGGCATCACCAAGGAAGAATTGAAGTCGGCCTACAACGCCTTCAAGAAACGCTGGAAACTGACGGCGCTCGACCAGGAATCTCGCCTCGGGCGCAACCCGCTGACCACCGGCCAGAAGTCGACGATCGCCGGCATCAGGCCGCCGAATCAGTTCCCGCAGGAAGTTTGGGACGAGCTGACCAAACAAGGCCGCATCAAGTACACCGGCTCCGGTTTCTACGCGATGCCGTAGTGCAGACTAATCCGGTGCGGCGACTTTTTGTGCGCCCAGTCGGAACCATGTCCGCACCCAGTATGGGGTGAACCGGAATCCTTACCAGTCACCCCAGGCTGATTTGACACCGCCTCACCGGCGGAAACGCCGCGAGCGCTTCTTCGCCTGGCTTAAGGATCGCGCGTTGCTTTGGGCAACCGGCGTTGGCTTTGCGGCGTTCTACATGTTTTGCGTAATACTTGGTTGGTGGGGCGTTCCGCTATTGGCCGCCGCAGCGTCGTACGCGGTCTATTGGATGGTACGGAATCGCCCAGAAAAACCGCACGGCTCCGACGCGAAATAGTGCGACACAAAGCGTCGTTGTTCGCGCAACTCTGCGATGCCGTTGACGATGTCAGCTCGGCTCCGCCCAGACGCGCACGTCGCCTTCTTCGTCGACTTCGACGTGAATCAGATTAGGCCGGCAGCAGACCGGGCAATCTTCGATGTATTCTTGCTCCTCGGCGGCCGAGAGATCGATCGGCA
>JALHLM010000036.1 GCA_022844585.1 Pirellulales bacterium
GCGCTTCACCAGCGGCTTCAAGTCCTCGGCCATCTTGGCGTAGTCGGCCGTGCAGACGTTGAAGTAGAAATCCTCGAACGCCGCGCTGCTCATGTTGGCGGATTGCGCCATGGAGTCCGTCGGGTAGCGGAGCACAACCCATTTCGTCTTCGGCACGCGGACTTCGCTGTGGACTGGATGCCACCAGTGTTTCTGATAGAGGTCCATCTGCTCGATTGGCACATCGGCGAACTGGCTGCTGTTGGCCGCGCCGCGAATGCCGATGTAGGCCTGCATTTTTTCCATCCGCCCGCGTTCCAGTTCGCCGGCGAGGCCGATATTGGCGGCCGTGCCGGATTTGTAGAGCGAGCGCAGGACGAGGTTATTCTTGAGCGACACGAGCGGCCGCGCGCCGAGCTTCGCCGCCTTCTCGACGAGCCGGCAAACCAGCGTGGGGTCCGGCAAATCGAATGCCTCGATCAGCACATTCTCGCCCGGCTTCAATTCGCAACTATGCGTGAGCAGAATATCCGCAAGCCGGTCAATCCGCGGGTCGAGCATGGCGAACAGCAGCCGGGGTCAGGAAAAGTGTCGGAAGAAACTACGCCTCGCTCGGATTCTGGGCCGGCTGATTGGCCGCGCCGAGCTGCGACAGGACTTGCAGCACGCCGTTCAGGTGGGCCATGCGGGGGCCGAAGCGGTCGACGAATTCGTTGAGCATGAATTCGCCGTCCAGTAGTTGATCGGCATTCTCCTCGACTTCCCGGGTCAGGCTTTCCAGGAATTCACTCTGCACCTGGGTGAGCGTGTCGGCGGCCTTTTTGCAGCTCTTGGCGAGGTGTGGATGGGCAGCCTTCCAGGCGTTCAATTCCTGCTGCCGCTGCCGTTGGTGCAAACCAATCTGGCTCGCCACCGACGTCATCTGCGTGACCAACTCCTCCATCAGCTCGTTTTGCCGATCTTGCGCGGTCAGCAGCTCGCGCAACAGCCGGGCTTGCTCGAATTCGGGGCTGCCGCCGCTCGCCGTCCGATCGACGGTCGATCCGGCGGAAATATCCACTTGGGTGAACAGCGAAGTCGTCGAACGGAGGTCCTTAGTCATGCCGCGTCCTGTGTGTGAGTCCGGAGTCCTTTCAGTATAAGCACCCCTCCACGGGTGCGTCGAGTAGCCAGCAAACACCCACACCAACCCGAAGCGCCAGCGAGGGGGAGCAGACGAACCATCGGAGTAAACCATTGCGCTGAAACGACGTCTTCTCCCCCTCGCTGGCGCGTCGGGCTAGTGTCGCGAGTCTCGTCGGATGCTTGTCTAATCGCGCCAACCGGCAGAACCTCCAGCGCCGCATGGGGTTGCCCCAGTTATCCGCGCAGCCGACAATACGGTTACGAGAACACACGAGCGCGTGTGGCGATACCACATTTCGAGGAGCCAGCGGTGGAGATTCGGCGGAACCCGACGCGGGCTGTGCGCATTGGGCGCGTCACGATTGGCGCCGGGGAACGCGTGGCCGTGCAGAGCATGACCGCCACGCATACCCAGGACGTCGAGGCCACCGTCGCCCAGGTTGAGGCCCTGCATCAGGCCGGCGCCGACGTGGTCCGCATCGCCGTGGACAGCCAGAAAGACGCCGAGGCCTTGGCTCAAATTCGGGCGCGCACCGAGGCGAATCTTTCTGTCGATTTACAGGAAAACTACCGCCTGGCAGAGTTCGTCGCGCCGCATGTCGATAAGGTCCGCTACAACCCTGGGCATCTTTACCACCACGAGCGCCAGAAGCCGTGGCAGGACAAAGTCCGCTTCCTGGTCGACGTCGCCGCCCAGCACGACTGCGCGATTCGTGTGGGCGTGAACTGCGGCTCGGTCGACCCCGCGGTCGCGGAGAAATTCGGCTCGGAAGATTCGATCTCGCCGATGTTGGCCAGTGCCTTCGAGCACTGCGCATTGCTCGATTCCCTCGGCTTCACGCGCTACTGCGTTTCGCTCAAGGATTCCGATCCCAAGAAAGTCATCGAGGTCAATCGCCGTTTCGCCGACGAACGCCCCGATGTCCCATTGCACCTGGGCGTCACCGAAGCTGGTATGCCGCCGGACGGGGTGATCAAATCGCGGATTGCGTTCGAGCAACTGTTGAGCCGCGGCATCGGCGATACGTTGCGCGTGTCGCTGACGGTGCCGAACTCGCGCAAGCCTGAGGAAATCGAAGTCGGCCGCCAGATTCTGGCCGACATCGCCCTGGGGCGCGTGCGGAGCGTCGTGGATTACGGCCTCTCGACGCTGAACATCATCAGTTGCCCCAGTTGTTCGCGCGTGGAAAACGAGGCTTTCGTCGAATTGGCCGCGCAGGTCAAAGAGATGACCCGCTATGCCGCCGACCATGCGATCACGATCGCCGTGATGGGCTGCCGCGTCAACGGACCCGGCGAAACCGACGACGCCGACCTCGGCCTCTGGTGCGGTCCGAATCACGTCAACCTGAAGCGCGGCGGCGAACCGCTCGGCGCATTTCCCTACGACGAAATCCTGCCCAAACTCAAATACGAGCTCGACAGCCTCATCGCCCGGCGCACCACGGCCGTCGCGCAATAGCCGCTCCCAGTTCCGCCTTCCTCGTTCCGACTTTCCTCATGCTTCCATCCGCTGGCCACCAAACACTTTCGTATTTGCAGCGGCGCTTCGCCGAGGCCGGCGTGCATCCCAAGGCGCGGCACGGGCAGAATTTCCTCATCGATTTGAACTTGCTGCGCGTGCTGGTGGACACCGCGAAGATCGGCCCGAACGACGTCGTTCTGGAAGTGGGCTCGGGGACCGGTTCGCTGACGATGCAACTGGCCAAACAGGCCGCCTGGGTGGTGACGGTTGAGATCGATCCCGACATGCGACGGATGGCCGAGGAGCAATTGTCGGGGTGCCGTAACATCACGCTGATCCCCTACGACGCGCTCAAGAATAAAAACACGATCAACCCGCGCGTGTTGGACGCGATCGCGGAGCAACTCGCCGTTTCGCCGGATCGAAAATTCAAGTTGGCGGCGAATCTGCCGTACAACATCGCCACGCCGCTGGTCTCCAACCTGCTGGAACTTGATCGGCCGCCGGAATCAATGACGATCACGATCCAGAAAGAACTGGCCGATCGGATGCTGGCACAGCCGGGCACCAAGGACTACGGCGCCCTAAGCGTCTGGGTGCAGAGCCAGTGTGATATCGAAGTCGCCCGCGTGCTGCCGCCGCAATCGTTCTGGCCGCGCCCGAAAGTCACCTCCGCGATCATCACGATTACGATTCGCGACGATCGGCGCAGCGCGATCCCGGATCGCAAATTCTTCCATCAATTCGTCCGCTCAATGTTTTTCCACCGCCGCAAACTGTTGCGTGGCGAACTGCTGAGCGCGACGAAGGGGCACTTGGACAAGCCCGGCGTGGACGCGTTGCTCGCCCGCATGGACCTATTGCCCACCGCCCGCGCTGAAGAGCTGGGCGTGACGCAAATGCTGGCCCTCTGCCAGGCGGTGCAGGCCGCGGGGTAGAAACACCAACCCGAAGCGCCAGCGAGGGGGAGACGACACCGGTCTCAGCGCGATCATGCGCTGAAATGAAACGTCTTCTCCCCCTCGCTGGCGCTTCGGGTTAGTATTTCTCCGCTAACAGATGTCGGAGCGCGTCGCGTAGCTGCTCCAAATGTCGCCGCGTCGTATAAAGGTGGCACGACGGACGTACGAAGCGCCGTCCTTGCCAGGCAATGATCGGGATTTCGATCCCAAAGCGCCGCACCAACGCGCGTTGCAAGCTGGGCGCATCGCCTTCGGGAAGCGGCAGGGCGATCATCGAGCCGTACCATTGCACTTCGTCCGGTACGAACGGCGGCAGCCCGGTGAGTTCGACGATCAAGTCTTTCGCATATTGCGCCAGCAAATGTGTCCGCTCGCGAAAGCGTTCCCAGCCGACGTTGGCCAAGAACTCAATCGCCGCCGGCACGCAGAGATAGCCCGTGGGATCGCGCGTGCCGAGCCAAAAGAACTCGTCGCGCCAGCTTTTCGTCGCACCTGGCGGCGTGCGTCCCCAACTGATCACCAGCGGCTTGATTTCGGCCTGCCGTCTCGGATGGACGTACAGAAAGCCGGTGCCGAACGGAGCGCAGAGCCACTTGTGAAGGCTGGCGACGTAGAAGTCACAATCGAGCGATGGCAGATTCACGTCGCGCATGGCGATTGCATGCGGACCATCGACGCGAACGGCGATGCCGCGCCGCCTAGCCTCGGCGCAAATCATCTCCAACGGCATCACCACGGCTGTCGGCGACGTCACATGGCTGACGACCAATAGTTTCGTCCGCTCGTCACACTCTGCGAACAACTGCGCAACCAACGCTTCGTCGCTCTCGATGGGATACGGCAACGCGCGCACAACCAATTCCGCGCCCGCCTTTGCACACGCTACTTCCCACAGGCGCAGCACGGCGCCGTATTCGTGGTCGGTCGCCAGAACGCGATCGCCCGGCCTTAGAGAAAAACTGTTCGCGACGATATTCATCCCGACGGTGGAGTTCTCGACGAACGCCAAATCGTCGCTCGAACAGCCAACGAGCCCAGCCAGCGATTGCCGCGCCTCGCCGAGGTAGCGGTCCTGCTCAATGCCGCGCGTCAGGTACTCCATCGGGTTGCCGGCCACGCGACGTAACCAGGCTTCGCGCGCTTCAAGCACCATGCGCGGCGGCGGGCCGAACGACCCGTGATTGAGATAAGTCACGCCCGGCGCAAAAGTCCATTGCGCGGCAATTTCGCGCCAAGCGTCGTCATCGACGTCAGTCATCAGAGTTCACCACGCAGGGGGAGTTTGAAGTTTTCAGTGTTCAGTTCTCAGTTAAGACGAAGATCCCAATCACTGAAAACTGAAAACTTCAAACTAAAAGCCTATCCTCTCCGTGGTGAGTTCGCATCGCTCAGCACGCCGTGCGCGCTTGGGCATAACGTCCCGCGTGATTGATCCTCGCGTGGACGTCGTTCAACACCCAGTGGAAGACGCAGAGGTGGATGCTTTCCACCATGCCCATGTCGTTGAGGGGCACGTGCAGGCCGCATTGCTGCATCTGGCGAAGTTTGCCGCCGCCGTAGCCGGTCATGCCGAAGGTTTTGAGGTTGTGCCGGTTCGCCCAATCGACGGCCGCGAGCACGTTCGGGCTGTTGCCTGAACCGCTGATCGCCACGACTACGTCGCCGGCCGAGCCGAAGTTCATCAACTGTTGTACGAAGATCTGGTCGTAGCCAACGTCGTTCCCGACGGCCATGATCCAGCCGAGATTATCGGTGAGACTCAGCACCTTGAGCCGCTTCTTGGATTCGTCCTTCAAGTCCGGCTCGCGGAGCGTGCTCTTGCCCAGGTCTTCGCACATGTGCGAGGCCGTGGTCCCGGAGCCACCGTTGCCGAAGATGAACACGAACCGCTCGCGTTCCCAGGCCTCGTAGATCAAGTCGGCCATCAGCTTGATTTCGTCTTGGCTGACCTTGTCCAACTCTTCGTGCAGCCGCGCCATGTATTGCGAAACGTCCAGGTCGATGCCGAGCATGATATGCGTAGTGCTCCCGAAAGCGCGTGTGGCAAAGACGCTATTCTAACGCCGGCAGCCCAATTGTAGGAGGCGTCTCCCGACGCCGATGGAACAGATGCTGACAAGCAATATGCCGACAGCGTGCGGTTCCGGAACAGAGCTGGCCGGTTGGCCCGCACCAAAATTGTTGCGCACGTCGTTCAGGTCGTCGATGCCCACGACGCCGTTGCCGTCCGCGTCGCCCGGGACATCGCCGCCGGACTCGCCGAAGTGATTGCGCACCGCGTTGAGATCTTCGACGTTCACGACGCCGTCGCCGTTCGTGTCACCCGGCTGCCGGGCCGAGAGTACGTAGTCCGATAGGAACTGAGCGGCCGGCGCGCCGAGGGATTCGTCGAAACCGCTGCTCGGGACGTCGACGCCATCCGGGTCAAGATAGAACGGACTGCCGGCCGCGCCGGGCATGCCCCATTGCCAAAGATGGACCGCACCGAGCAGATCGCAGCGGCCGTCGATAGCCTCGATCAACGCCTGGTAGCCGTTGAGTTGCTCGCCCTGGTCGATTGAGTCTTCGCTGGTGTCGAAGTTCCACGGCGTGGCCGTGGTGCGATTGAACGGAACCAACCCCGTTTCCGTGAAGACGACCTCCATGCCGGCGCCGCCTTTCCGCGCCGCGGCGAAGGGGAGGATTTCCTCGTCAAGAATTTCGTTCCAGCGATCGCGCACGATGTCGATGAACGCCTCGTCGGGATACGGTCCGGATGCGTCCGCCTGGTCCGCCGTCGTCAACGGGTGATACGCGTCGACGCCGATAAAATCGATGTCGGGATGCTCCCAGATCGACGCGGTAATGTTCGAACCATCGTACTCGTCGTGATTGGCCGCGTAGCCGAGCTTGCCGGTAAAGATTTCGGCGGCCGCCGTGATCGTCTCCCCCCAGGCCTGCTTATGCGCGACGTTTCGCGTGATCGCCCGCAGTTCGGTGCCGACCAACAGCCGAGCGGCCTCGTTGTTTTCGGCCATCTCCGCCACCTCGGAGATGTATTGCTCGTAGTCGCCCCAAAAGCGTTCCCGCGCCACGCGCGGCGGATCCCACGTACCGCGCCAGAATCCAAAACCCTCCGGTTCGATGAACGGATTGATCGTCACCGTCATGCCGAGTTGCCGCGCCTCGTCCGCGGCAGCGGCGACTTGCGCAAGCGACGGCAATTGCGGCGATTCTACGATCGCACCGGTCGCGGGGTTGAACACGCGAATCGGACACAGCGACACGTGCCGAAAGCCGTGAGAATGCATATCTCGCACGGCGGTGCGCCAGATGTTCTCCCCGTTGTTGCCGTAGTTCCACCAACTGATCAGGTTGAAGCCAAGGGCGGGATCGCGGGCGGGCTCGTACGTGAGCGGCTCCGCAACCGCCGGTCGCGCGACCACGAGGACCGCAACGAGCATCGGTAAGTAGGCGCAAACGGGTCGACAAGTCATCATCTCGTGCAGCATAACGCCGATCCTTGTCCATCGCGAGCGTGGCGAGGGGCTAGTGGAATCTAGTTGCGCGAAAAGTTGGATCCAAGTCCACATGGCAAGCTGGGATACCCGGACTTTAGTGACGGAGGTAAGCTGTCTGCGAACGACAAGCAACTGCATAGCGGAATCAACACCATGATTATCGGCGTTCCCAAAGAAGTAAAGCGCGATGAGTATCGCGTGGCATTGTTGCCGGTCGGGGCGGATGAATTGACCAGGGCTGGTCACCGGGTGCTCGTCGAGCGCGGAGCCGGATTGGGCTCCGGCCTGCCGGACCATAGCTATGCCGATCACGGAGCGGAGCTCGTCGATACGGCCGCCGACGTCTTCGCCCGGGCGGACATGATCATCAAGGTCAAGGAGCCGCAGCCGCAGGAGATCGCTTTGCTCCGATCGGGGCAGGTCGTCTTCACTTACTTTCACTTCGCCGCCGATCGAGCGCTGACCGAAGGCGTGATCGCGTCGGGAGCGACCGCAGTCGCTTACGAAACCCTGCGCGACGATCAGGGACGGCTACCGCTCCTGACGCCCATGAGCGAAGTGGCCGGACGGATGAGCATCCAGGAAGGCGCCAAATATCTGGAGCGTCCGCAGATGGGGCGCGGGATTTTGCTCGGCGGCGTCCCAGGCGTGGCGCCGGCCCATATCACGATCCTGGGCGGCGGCGTGGTTGGCGCGAATGCCGCGAAGGTGGCCGCCGGTTTTGGCGCGGACATCTGCTTGCTCGACGTCAACATGGACCGGCTGCGTTACCTGGACGACATCATGCCGGCCAACGTCGATTGTCTGTTCAGCGATCGCCACGTCATTCGCGAGCAATTGCGGCTGGCGGACCTGGTGATCGGCGCGGTGCTCATTCCAGGCGCGAAGGCCCCGCGATTAATCGAGCGCGAAGACCTGAGACTCATGAAGCCCGGCAGCGTGCTGATCGACGTGGCGATCGACCAAGGAGGCTGCATGGAAACAAGCCGCCCGACGACGCACAGCGAGCCGACGTACATCGTCGACGACGTCGTGCATTACTGCGTAACCAACATGCCCGGCGCGGTCGGCCGCACCAGCACGTATGCGCTCTGCAACGTCACGCTCCCCTGGGCGCTGGCCATCGCCAATCGCGGCATCGACGCGGCGGCTACGGCGCTTCGTCCGGTCGCGCACGCGGTCAACGTATTCCAAGGCGAGGTGACCAACGCGGCGGTGGCGAAGACGTTCGGCCTGAAACAGAGCACGCGGTTTGGCGTGTGAGGGGAGGGAGGAAAGAGGAGTAAAGGAGTACGGGAACAACGAGACAGGCCTGAAGGGGCGGTAGACAATAGCCAGGGGTGAAGCGCAGCGCAACCCCTGGATTCGGACGCGATACGATTTGAGCCCCAACGGGGCGACACTTTGCGAGTGTCGCCCCGTTGGGGCTCAATGTTTTTCCAGCGTCATCCTTCCAGGCGTTTGCACGCCTGGCTATTATCTGCCGCCCCTCCGGGGCTGATTCGATTCTCCTTTACTCCTTTACTCCTTTACTCCTTTACTCCTTTACTCCTTTACTCCTTTACTCCTCCCCCGCCCCTCAATGTCGAAACCGCGGTGCGGCTACCGGCCCCACTCCTTGATTCCCGAACTGCACGTCGAATCTCGGCTCGCTCCCCGTCGTTCCGACAAATTCGACTTGGTGGACGCCAGCGGCCAGCACCAAGGGCACGATGCGCGTCGCTGGCTGTTCAGACGTAAAACTTTCGATGGTGTGACCGTCGACCTTGATTGCCAGGTTGCCCGCGAAGCGGACGTGGAATTGATACACGTCGGCTTGGTCCGCCTGAAACACGCCCGACAGGCTAAACGACTCCAGCGGGCCGACGCCATTGCGGCCGAGCCAATCGAAAGTGGTCGTGTCGTTCACCACGCCGATTGCTTGTCCGTTTTTGGCGAGTTGCAATCCCTCGGTGAGGGCCGCAAAGTCTCCCACGATCTGCGCGGGGAGCGCGTTACTTGGCACGATCTGCAATTTCACCGGTGCCGAGTTGACCTGCGTTGTAACGTCGGTGCCAATCACCACGGCGTCCAACGTCACCGGCCCATAGCCCAGGGTCCGTGGGTCGATTTCCAACGTCCCCTCCTCGCCGGAAATCTCTTTCAGCAGAGCACCGTTGCGCTGAATGCGGATGGAGCTCGCGCCAGGACATCGCGCCGCGATTGTCAGTCGCTCGCCCCAACGCACTCTATCTGGCGGCGAGACCTTCAGTTCGATCTTGC
This sequence comes from Pirellulales bacterium, assembly GCA_022844585.1. Classification (GTDB taxonomy): domain Bacteria; phylum Planctomycetota; class Planctomycetia; order Pirellulales; family JALHLM01; genus JALHLM01. The sequence continues at coordinate 9,294 of JALHLM010000036.1, forward strand.
GGCCATGGTTAGCGGTCATAATCGGCAAGATTGCCCGGCCCTGTGATTCGATCGCGCTGTTTTCGATCGCCACGACGCGCAGTTCGTGATAGCCATCGGAAAGCGCCGCGGTATCAATTGCAAAGCTGTCACCGTCGCGCGCATAACCGACGCGATGCCCGTCCAGAAAGAATTGAAAGCGGTCCACCCCGCCGGTCGCCGAAGGCGACGTGAGCTTCGGTTTAATCTCAATCGGTCCAGTCACTTCATTGGCAGTCGGCATGCCTTCCAGCGTCAATGCGGGAATCTTCGCCCAGGGCCGACACAAAGGATCGCCGACCAGCAGCGATTGATACGGACAATTGACGGACTGATAGAACGCCTCGGCCAAAGTGCAACCGCGAGCGTAGTGTACTTGCAACAAGGGCGAGGGGAATTCCGCGTTCGTATCATAGGGCGTCGCAACCACACCGGACGCCCCGGCCGCGCCATAACGGATAAAATCGGTCAGCGGAGTTTGTCCGGTTCCCGAACTGAAATCGGCGCCCAAATCGGTCAGGTTGTCGCAGAACGCGCCGGGGCGAATGGTGCTCCCCGACGCGGGCCAATCGAATTGCTTGGTGCCCATCATCACGCCGAGCACGTCATTCTTTTGCCTTGGCAGTGCTCCGCGCAACACGGACGACTTCACGCCCAGGGGCTGCAGTGCGCGCACCGTCGGCGTGTAGCGATCGTCCCTCGCGCGGGAACGGAGATCGCTGTTTTGCACAAAGTACATCGTGCCGGCCGGTCGGGCGCCATCGACGCGCGAGGCGCCATTCAGTGAGCGCAGCGCTTCGCGGACGGAATTGCCGCGCCCATGCGTGACGGCCAGCATCGACGAAAGCAGGTAGTGGCTTCCGCCAGCCTCCTGCAATTCGCCGTTCGCGCCCCAGCCATACCATTGATGGAATCCGCTGGTGCGGGCGACCGTCGTCGAGTTGGGCCGCTCTCGGGCGTAGGCGTTGGCGTCCTGCACGACGTACCGCGGATCGCCGGAAAGCACCTTCGTCCAGAGGTAGGTCATGCCTGTCAGCGCGCCGATTCGCGACAGGCGTTCCGGCGCGTTGGCGTTCTGCATGTCGGCTGTGATATCGATCTGCGTCGGAAAATCGCTCGAGTACACGATGTAGTCGATTTGCTCGTCGATGCGCCGTTGCTGCAGTTCTTGCAAGATCGGTCCGAGCAACAGTCGACGAAAATCCTCGACCGTCAACGGTTCATCTGCGAACCGCCAATTGACGTACAAGATGTTGCTCGGCGGAATCTGCCGCCAGGCGGCGTAGTGATTGGCGATCGTCTGCGAGGCCCAACTGTTGACGTTCACCACCAACAGCACATTTTCAGGACCGCCGCCGGCTTGGGCCGGGCGTTTCATCGTCAGACAAGCAATTGCGAACAGCAGCAACGCCAGCCGAGAAAAGTTCGAACAACGATGCATGGACGAGACCAGCCTTGGACAAGCGAACATGCGATCTTGGAGAAAGGACGGCAACCTCACGAGCCCGCCGCACCAGACCGGCCGCCTGAGGATGCACTATCGTAGCTTGCGGGCGACCGTTCTCCAAACGGTGCCGTCGGCGACGTCGATCGTCGCAATGCAGCTACGAATTGCTTGCGCTGGCGTGCCCTACCGCTTTTCCGCGGCGCGCTACCGGAAGCGCCAACACCGCGATTGTCGCGAGCAGCAAGATACCCGTCGACGGTTCCGGCACCGAGTTCGCCGGAGAGGTGTCGAGAATCAATGGCGGGCCGCCGCCGAGGAGGATGTTGAAGCTATCGATATCGGCGTTGTCGAAGCGCCCATCCCGATTGATGTCGCCGAGCGTTTCCGCATTGATCAACGGAAACCGGGCCGCATACGTCGCGGGATTCGTCAGCGCCAGCATGAACGGCGAGATGTCCGTAACGTCGACGCCGCCGTCGCCGTTCATGTCGCCGAAGAGCGGGGCGTCGGGATCATGCGTGAGCTGCCAGGCCAGCCCAAAATCCCAGAGCCCGAAGGCGTCGCTGCGCACCACGCGCAAAGCGTATTGGGTGCCCGGCGTCAGATCGCCCAGCCACAGGTTCTCCGTGGTGTCAAACGTCCCGTCCGACGCGGCGATGACCTGGTAGCCGGCGTCTCCGAGCTGCAGCAATTGCAGGTCAAAATTCGATAGTCGGGTGACCGACGAAAACACCGTGTTGCCGCCAGCCACATCGATGTTCCACGACAACGTGGCGAACAACATCGTCGAATTCACGTCCGGCATGAACGGATACGTCGCCGTGTTGCCGCTCGCGAACCCGGAAATGTAGTCGAACCCGCGACGCGAGATGCCGCTCGCGTCGCCCCCACGCTCCACGCTCTCCTGCTCACCGGCCGTGAGGATGTGATAGCTGTTGTAGACGTCGACTTCCCCAGCGCCGAACCGGAGATCCAGGTTGTTACGAGCCGACGGGTTGTAGCCCGCCACGTCATGGCGCTGCGCGCCGGCCATGAGCGCGGCGCGAATCACTTCCGATGTTTCGCCGTGCCGCACCGTGTAAGTGCCCACGTCCGTCGCCACGTCGAACGAACCGTTCGATAGCTCCGGCCGCGTGTGCGCCGTTTCGATCAACAGTGCCGACGCCGCGGACACCACCGGCGCCGCATTGCTCGTTGCCGTGGCCGGCGCCACCAGGTGCGGCCGGTTCCTAAGCGCGTTGTACGAGCCCCCTTGGCTCACCGTGCCAATCGCATGTTCGCCTGAAGTCAAACCCACGGAGAGCATATTGAATGCACTCGTCAACATCGGCTGCGCCGGGTTGTTACCATCCGTCGGGTTATCGTCATTGTTGACGGCAGCGACTTGAATCTGGTCATACGTTTCGACGACATAGTCCAGTCGCCGCAGGATGTCGATCGTGTCGCTGCTATTGCCAACCCAACTGTGATTGAAAACGCGGTAACTTGACTTCAGCGGCCCCGCCGAGACGTTGGATTTCAGAAAGCTCCCCGCCAGCCAGTCGTCGCTCCAGAAAACGCCCACGTCCGTGATGCCAGAGGCCATCGACGTGTCATTGCCATAGAAGCGTCGCCCCACGGCCGTGGCGTGGTTCGAGATCTGGCCGTTCAATGAAATCGCCAACAACTGCTTGCCGGCGAATTCGGACAGCGACGCGTCCGGCAGGAAATTCGGGAAATTGTCCGGATTGGCATTGTCGATCCGAGTTTCAACGTGCGCGACCCAAACGCCGGCGCCGTCCGGAGTCGATGCCCCTAACTCTTGCTGTAGGAGCGTGAAACCAATATCGTCCCGATACTCCCCGCGCGCAACACCAGCGCAGGCCGCCAGAGCGGTCGCCAGACATAGAACATGCCAGCCGGGGGTCACGCGATAGGTTCCTCCATCCGTCCGATATTTTCAGCATAACGGTCCCCCCCGGAATCCTCAACGAGATTCCAGCCCTCACCCGCCAGCCAACGCCCTGCAGGTGCGATTGGCAGCGGCGACCGTTTAGCGGTATCCGGGCGAACCGGCCGCATAGTAGACTGAATTTGCAGTCATTTGTCCTACCCGGCGCGCGATGCGAATCACCACGCTCCCCAGTATTTACCGTCACGCCAAGCGGACCGGCGAAATTGTCGCCGTATTGGTGCGCTACGGCTTCGCGGACTGGGTCAGTCGGCTCCAAATCGAATTCCCCAAGGACCTGCTCAAAGACGCCGACGGGTCAGCCATCGCCCGGTACAGCTTCGCCACCCGCATTCGCCTGGCCCTGACCGACGCCGGGCCGACGTTTATCAAGCTTGGCCAGGTGCTCAGCACCCGGGCCGACCTGGTGGGCGTGGAAGTCGCCAACGAGCTACAAAAGCTCCAGGCCAATGTTCCGGCGGATTCCCCGGAGACGGTGCGTCAGATCATCGCGAACGAGCTGGGCCAGCCGGTCGACGAGATTTTCGCCGAATTCGACGACCAGGCCCTGGCCAGCGCCTCGATCGGCCAGGTCCACCGGGCTAGGCTCAAAACCGGCGAGCGCGTCGTCGTGAAGGTGCAACACGCGGGCATCGAACCGAAGGTCGACGTCGATCTCGAAATCCTCGCCAATCTGGCCGCGGCCGCCGAAGGTTTCTTTCCGGAGCTACGCAACTATCGCCCTAAGGCGGTCGTCGCGGAATTTCAGCGGACATTGCGCCGGGAGCTGGATTTCGGACGCGAAGAGCGGCACATGGAGGAATTCGCGCAGAACTTTCGCGAAGACCCCACGGTCCATATCCCGAAGGCGTATCCCGAGTACACGACCGTCCGCGTCCTGACGATGGAGCAACTGGACGGCGTCAAGCTCTCGGACACCGAGCGTTTGATCGAGCAGCGCTACGATCTCGAAGAGATCGCGCGCCGCGGGGCCGAACTGTACATGGAGATGATCTTCACGCATGGCTTCTACCACGCCGATCCGCACCCAGGCAACATCCTGGTGTTGAAGGGGCAAGTAATCGGCCTATTGGATTACGGCATGGTGGGCCGCATCGACGAATCGTTGCGGGAAGACATCGAGGAAATGCTGCTAGCGCTCGGCAACCGCGATCCGTTGTCGCTGACCTCGGTCATCATGCGTGTGGGCAGCGTGCCGGCGGCGCTCGACCAATCGGCGCTCAGCTCCGATCTCAACGACTTTGTCTCGCACTACGCCGGCCAGCGCTTGAGCGATTTCAATCTCTCCGGCGCGCTCGACGAAATGACCGAGATCATCCGCCGGTATAAAATTATGCTGCCGGCCCGCGTGGCGATGCTGCTCAAGGTACTGGTGATGCTGGAAGGCACGTCGCGATTGCTACACCCGAGCTTTAGCCTCGTCGAGGTCATGGCGCCGTTCCAGCGCAAGTTAGTGTTGCGCCGCTGGTCACCCATCCGACGCTTGCGGAAATATCGCCGTATCTATGCCGAAATGGAGCACCTCGTGGAAGTGCTGCCGCGCAATCTGCTCGACATCATGCAGCAGGTGCAGAGCGGTAAGTTCGACGTTCACCTCGACCACCGCGGCCTGGAGCCGAGCGTCAATCGGCTCGTCTTCGGCATGCTCACGAGCGCTTTGTTTCTCGGCTCCTCGCTCCTGTTGAGCTACAAGGTGCCGCCGCTGCTGAACATCTTCCCGGGACAGGAAACGCCGTTTATCCGGGGACTCTCTGTATTGGGTCTGCTCGGCTCGATCACCAGTATTGCGCTGGGCCTGCGGCTGATTCGCGCCATCAATAAATCAGGGCATCTCGACCGCAAACGATAACGGTCACGCGCAGGCAATACCACTATCTTCGACCACGCCGAACTACTTCGCCAACTCGAAGCGCACCGACTCGATCTTGCCGGTGAATTCGAACGTTCCTTGGTCCTTGTAGGCCGGCGCGACGGGCGTGATTGAATCGCGGCCGACTTCGAACGGTTCCAGGCCGTGCCGGAAGAAGGTCCGTTCCAGTTTGCCTTCGCCAGCTGGCTTGTCGTTTACGAACAGCTTGAGCGTACCACCGCCGGTTTTCGACGTCGGATCGGGCGTGAATTGTGTTTTGATCGTGACTTTTCCTACCGGAAGCACCGTCGTCCCGGCAATATCGACGTCCGCTAACTCGAAGGCCTGATAGCGGAACATCGGCTTATTGTCTTTGACATACAACGACCAGCCAGCGGAGAAAGCGCCGGCGCACGCGACGACGCCTTCGGCCCCACCGGCCGAGATTTCCAGCGTCGCCGTCATCGTGTGCGGCCGCGGGAAGAGTTGGGGGCCAATCGGTTCCGGCAGCCAGACGTTGTTGCCGAAATACGCCCAACTGGTCGGCGGCTCGCCCGAGATGCGCAGCTTGGGATCCATGCGCTCGCTGAAGCGTGGATCAAGCGGGAACACACCGTACTTTTTCGCTTCCTCGAGGAACTTGCCTTGCAACTCCTTCAACTTCGCCGGCTGCTGCGCCGCGAGATCGACGCTTTCGCTAAAATCCTCGTCCACGTGGTACAACTCCCACGGCGCCTTCACGAAGCCGTCGCCTCTTCCTAGCGTTTCCCAGGGCAAGCCATATCGACTGCAGGCGACCCAGCCTTCGTGGTAGATGGCGCGGTTGGTAGCCAGTTCGAAATATTGTGTCGTGCGTCGTCCTTTCGCCTGGGCGTCGTCGAAGGTATAGACCATTGAAGTCCCTTCGATCGGCTTCTGCACGATGCCGTTTACGGTTTTCGGTTCGGCCACTTTGCAGGCCTCGAGAATCGTCGGCACCACGTCAATCACGTGGTGAAATTGCGTGCGGATTTCTCCCTTTGATTTGATGCCTTTCGGCCAGTGAACAACCATGGGATTGCGCGTGCCGCCGAAGTGCGACGCCACTTGCTTGGTCCATTGGAACGGCGCGTCCATCGCCCAGGCCCACCCGACCGGCACGTGCGGCTCACTGGCCGGGCCGCCGATCTCGTCGAGCCGTTTGATCGAGCTTTCCAGGCCAAGTTGCACTCCGAGCAAACTGGCAAGCTCGCTGAACGTGCCTTCCAGGCCGCCTTCGGCGCTGGCGCCGTTGTCACCGACAACGTACATCACCAGCGTGTTATCGAGTTCCCCGGAAACCGCCAGGCTGTCGATCAGGCGGCCGACCTCGAAATCGGTGTAGTCCATGTACGCCGCGTAGTTCTCCATCAGCCGCGTGTAGACCTTCTTCTCATCGGCCGAGCGGCTTTCCCAGGACGGAATGCTGTCGGGACGCGCGGTCAACTTCGTGCCTTGCGGAATGACGCCCATTTCCAATTGCTTGGCGTGGGTTATTTCACGCTGCTTGTCCCAGCCGTGGTCGAATTTGCCACGGTATTTTTCGCGATAGTCCTGCGGTGCGTGATGCGGTGCGTGTACGCCCGACGTGCTGAAATACACGAACCACGGCTTGCCGCGATCGGCGGCGCGCACGTTGCGCGTCCAGGCGATCGCTTCGTCGGTCATGTCGGCCGTGAAGTGATAGCCCTGCTCCGGCGACTTGGGCTGCGGCGTCCACGTCGTGTTGCGGTAGATCACCGGGTAATACTGATGCGTCTCGCCCTGATTGAAGCCGTAGAAGTAGTCGAAGCCGACGCCCGTGGGCCAACGATCGAACGGCCCGGCCGGGCTGATATCGGGCTCCGGCGTGTTGTGCCACTTGCCGAACATGCCCGTGGCATAGCCGTTGTCGCGCAGCATTTCGGACACCAGCGCGGTGCTGCGCGGAATAATGCCCGTATAGCCGGGGTAACCGGTTCCCATCTCGATAATCACGCCCGTCCCGCAACTGTGATGATTGCGGCCAGCGAGCAACGCGGCGCGCGTCGGGCTGCAGAGCGCCGTCGTGTGGAATCGCGTATACCGCAATCCGTTCGCGGCGAGTTTTTCCATGTGCGGCGTCGGCACCGGCCCGCCGAAGGGCGAGCACATGCCAAAGCCGACGTCGTCCAGCAGAATCAGCAACACGTTCGGCGCGCCTTTCGGCGCTGTAACCGGCGCCGGGTAGCTGGGTGTGGAGTCCTGGTACGTGTCGCCGATTTTCCCTTCGAACGCCGGATCAGGCTGCGGCAGTTGCGCGCCGGCGCTGGCCGAGGCCTGGGTGGTTTGCGCGAGCACCTGGTCCGCGTGCCAGAATGATGTCAGCCAACCGGCGAGGGCGCCCAAGGCGATGACCGCCGTGACAGATTTCCAGTTATTGCGATGCATATTGCAGATTCCGTGAACTGGTTATTCCGAGAATGAGAACACGCGTTTCCAGTCGCGTTTCATATCCACGACGACCCAACCGCGCCGGGGCGCCGCGGCCAGGGCCTCGATGAGCTTACCGGAGCTTTTCGGCTTAGCGTCGTAGGCGTATTCGCGGTCCGCGTCGGTGTGGTGGACGATCAGTCCAAAACTCGGTTGCCGACCGATCGTGGTCATCTGCAGCATTTCATGATCGCCGTCGGAGTTGCCGAAGCACATCACGGGCGTTCGTCCGATCAGATGATGAATCGCCACCGGCTTGCCGGCCTTATCGTCGATGAGTCCGATCTCCGGGAGAATCGTCAGCGTCGGCTTCTCATCGAGCAACTCGTACTTCGTCTTGAACACCGTGCCGATAACCTGCTCGGGCGGCACGCCATAGACTTGCTGCGCCCAAACACGCACGAATTCCTGACCGCCGCCGGAGACGAGATACGTCTTGTAACCATTTGCACGGAGCAATGCGAGCACTTCCTGCATTGGCTGATAGGTACATTCGGAGTAGAGACGGCCAAACTTCGGGTGCTTGGCCACGGCGATCCAATCGGCGACCGATTGATCGAACTCCTTCGTCGTGCGGCCCGCATGCGTGTCCATCACCAGTTCCATCAGTAGGCGCAGATGGTCCCCGGTGAGCGCCGCGACGTCGTGGCTGGCCAAGGCCTTGTAGGCCGACTTTTCCGCGAGTTCCGGTTTACTCGCCAGCATCGCCTTGGCCGTAGCCAGCGCGAACGCCACCTCGAACGGCACAGGGTTCTCCGGCCAAAGCGTACCGTCGTTATCAAACACGGCGATGCGCTCGTCTTGTGGAACAAACTCCGTCGAACCTTCGGTGGTCGTCTTCTGGACAAATTCCAGAATCGACGCTTTGGCCCGGCCGTCATTTCAGGAGGGCAGCGGATCCGTCGGCGCCAATTGCGCCATCGATTTCGACGGAGCGAACAGCAAGCCGAGCCCGACCAGTGAAACGCCGCTCAACTTGGCGCAGGCAATCATTGCAGTCCGACGAGAAATCATGAAATACCGGTCCTCTGTTAACTCTGTAGAAAGGCCTATTTCGCTGGCGTCGCTTCGTCGTCCGCCGCGGGGTTGTCCATTCGTACGAGAAGCCAGTTTTCGACGCGGTCCTGGCCGAAGTGAACCAGCACTGGCGCTTCTTCCTGCGTGAGGTTGTAGATGCCGGTTTCCACGACGACGTCCTGACTTTCGCCAATGCGGAAGGCCACGCGTTGCGTGTTCTTGTCGACCTGCCCTTGCACGGACTGCGCATCGTCCGTTTGCGTGTTGAACAGCGTCCCGGAGATCACACCTTGCTTGTCGACGGCGAGTTGAATCACGCGCGTCGGGTCGACGTCCTTGTCGCTCGTCGAGATGGCGAACGTCCCCAGCGGCAACCATTCCGCCGCCTCGGCCGCGGTTTCATCGGCGGGCGGTTGAACCGTGGCGAGATCCATCGCACTCTGGGCGAATTCCTCGCTCGTGGCGACTTGTTCACCGCCAATGTAGACGGAATTGTCCTGGTAGGTGACGTTACCGTCTTGTCCGTAGTCGTAGTAAACAGGCTCGGACCAGACGTTCGACGGCGCCGACCAGGTGAACCAATTGGTCACCGCGCCGTACGCGGGGTAGGTCCACCAATAGCTCCATGGATACCGGTTGAAGCCGTAGCCATAGTGCCAGCCGCACCAATGGTGGTGATGGCCGTTCCACCAATTGGGACCAAACCAACCGGCGTGGTTGTGCCAATATCCCCAACGATTCCGCACGCCATTTCCCCAACCGCTCCAATAACCCAGCCGGTTGGGATAGCGCCCTCCCCAATTGCGAATGCCGCCGATCTGGTTCTGCCAGCGATTGCCGATCGCATTGATCTGGTTGCGATCGATGTTCGCCCAGGACGGACGATTACTGATCGCGACGTTGTTGCCAATGTTGACGTTGCCGATGTTGATCGGGCGATCGTTTTGGCCTGGCTGCATCGGCCGGTCGAAGCCTGGACGGTTGCCCGGGCGATCAGGCCGCGCAATGCCTCCTCCGCCGGCGCCTGGGCGATTGAATCCGGGGCGATCCGGCCGGGCAATTCCACCGCCGCCTGCGCCGGGCCGCACGACGCCGGGCAATGTCTCTGGTCGCAGGGGACGATCCATACCGAGGAAGTCCCCGACATCACCCGGCGACGGTCGATTTCCAGCGCCAGGAAGGTTGGGGCGCGTGTTTCCCGGTCGATTGGGACGATCGACACCAGGGCGATTCGGCAATTGGCCGCCGGGTCGGTCGGGGCGATCAATTCCAGGACGATTGGCAACGCCGCCGCCCAGATTCGGGACGCTCGGTCGCGTCGTCGGGCGATTCACATTAGGACGATTGAAGTCCGGACGATTGCCAGCGCCTGGACGATTCACGCCCGGTAGCGTCGACGGGCTGCCCGGACGTGGGGCGGGGCGGGTCGACGGCTTCATGCCCCCTCCTGGCCGAGTCATCGCTGGGGGGCG
>JALHLM010000037.1:0-5308 GCA_022844585.1 Pirellulales bacterium
CCGAGGGCTTCCTCGACGACGAGAACGACGGTCCCTACACCGCCGAGCCGAACAACAACAAGGACGAATCCGATCGCATCTGGGTCCTCGACATGATGAAGGACCTGGGCGTGTTCCAGCACAATATGTGCAGTTGTTCGATCACGGCCACCGGCGACATCCTGTGGGTCTGCACCTCAAACGGGGTCGACAACAGCCATGTCAATCTGCCGGCCCTCAATGCGCCGAGTTTCATCGCGGTCGACAAGAACTCCGGCAAGGTGCTGTGGACGGATAACTCACCCGGCCTCAACATCCTGCATGGGCAGTGGTCGTCGCCCGCCTATGCTGTGATCGATGGTGTGCCGCAGGTGATTTTCGCCGGCGGCGACGCCTGGATTTACAGCTTCAAAGCCGACGCAGGACAGAACGGCAAACCCGAATTGCTCTGGAAATTCGACGCCAACCCGAAGGAATCGAAATACATCCTCGGCGGCGCCGGCACGCGGAATGAAATCATCGCCACGCCGGTGGTTTATAACGGCCTCGTGTTCCTCGCGGTCGGTCAGGATCCCGAACACGGCGACGGCATCGGGCATCTCTGGTGCATCGATCCCAAGAAGCGCGGCGACATCAGCGGAGAGCTCGCGTTCAAGGTCGACGACTTGAAGACGCCGATCGCGCCCAAGCGTTTGCAGGCCGTTAACGGCGAAGAAGGGGAAGTCGCCCGGCCGAACCCGAATTCCGGCGTGGTCTGGCACTACGACAAGTTCGATCTCGACGGCGACGGGAAATTTGCCTTTGAAGAGACCATGCACCGCACCTGCGGCACGGCCACCATCAAGGACGACATCCTCTATTTGCCCGACTTCTCCGGCCTGTTCCATTGCGTCGACGCCAAAACCGGCAAGCCGTACTACACGCACGACTTGTTCGCGGCCAGTTGGGGCACGGCCCTCGTGGTCGACGGCAAAGTCTTCGTCGGCGACGAAGAAGGCAAGTTGACCATCTTCAAGACCGGCCCGGAAAAGGAAATCCTGGCCGAAATCGACATGGGCAACTCGGTCTACAGCACGCCGCTGGTGGCGAACAACGTCCTGTACGTGATGAACAAAACGCACTTGTTCGCGATCACCGAAGGCGGAAAGTAAGAATGTCGAAACTCGAAATCTGAATGACGAATCAAATCCGAATGTCGAATGCTTGAATGGACGATGGCAGCACGCACATTGCGCGTCGTACTGGGTTCTTCGAGCGAGACTTCCGTTTCAATCATTCGACATTCGTCATTCAGATTTGATTTGACATTCAGATTTAGAAATTCGTCATTCCCCCCAACGGCTCTCTTCCGAGAATCGAGTTCATTACATGCCCAGGCGTGTTCTCGACGTCGGCCAGTGCGTGCCGGATCATGCTTCGATCCGCACGATGCTGGAAGCGAACTTCGACGTGGAGATCACCCGCGCGCATTTGCCGGCGGATACGCTGTCGCAACTGCGGACCGGCAAGTTCGATTTAGTTCTCATCAATCGCAAGTTGGATGAAGACTACAGCGACGGCATCGAGATCTTGAAAGAGATTAAGGCCGATCCCAAGATCGCGGCCACGCCGGTGATGCTCGTCACGAACTATGCGGACCATCAAGCCGCGGCCGTCGCCGCCGGCGCGGAATACGGCTTCGGCAAGCTGGAAATGGCGCAAGCGGAAACGCTGGAACGGCTGGGGAAGTTTTTGGGAAAGGAGAGGAGTAAAGGAGTAAAGGAGTAAAGGAGAAGAGAATGGCCGTGAATTGATTTTGAAACTCGACCGGCTCCGCATGCACGCGCGAACAAAGTAGAATCCCTCCTTTACTCCTTTACTCCTTTACTCCTTTACTCCTTTACTCCTTTACTCCTTTACTCCTTTACTCCTTTACTCCTTTACTCCTCTCCTTCCCCGTGCTCGTCCTCCTTCAGTTCCTGTACCGCCTCAGTTTCGGCCTCGCCTTTGCCATGGCGATCACTTCGCCGAAACAGGTCACGAGCGGGTTCTTTCGGAATCATCTGTACGTGCTGCTCGGGCTGAACGTGTTGGCGGCCGCCGTGGCTTGGACGGACGAGGCGGGGCGATTCACGGCCTGGATTCCCACGACGGCGGCCATCGTTTCCTACGTCGGCGCCGTGCTGTGGCTGTATGAAATGCACCACGTCGGGCGTCCCGCGATCGGCGTCGTCGGCTTGCTCGGACTACTCGGGGCCTGGCAGGAAACGCTGCTCCCCACGTCGACGACGTTCAGCGAACAACTGCTGTTCCGCCTCGACCCGGTCGCCGGCGGGTTAACGCTCGGGATGACCATCGGCGCCATGCTGCTGGGGCATTGGTACCTGAACGCCCCCGGCATGAAACTGGAACCGCTCAAGCAGTTGGTGCTGGGGATGGCCGCCGCGATCGCGTTCCGGGCCGTGGTGAGCGGCGTGGGACTGGCCTTCACCGTGGCCAGCGATAGCGGCGCGCTCGAAACCGGCGTGTTCCAGGCGATGCTGGCCTTGCGGTGGCTGGCCGGGATTGTCGGCAGCCTCGTCGTGGCCGGCATGACCTGGCAAACGCTCAAGATTCCCAACACCCAGAGCGCCACGGGCATTTTGTACGTGGGGGTGATCACCACGTTCCTGGGAGAGTTGACCGCCCAACTCCTCTCCCAGCGGACGCCGTTTCCCTTATGATGGAACGATGCAAATCACGTTTCCGTGCCCCAGTTGCGAGCAGCCCGCCCAGGCCGAATGGTCGCCGGGCCAGGAGCGCTTACCCTGCGCGCAATGCGGCCTGCAGCTCGACGTGCCGGCCGACGCCTGGGACGACGGGCTGCTGCGGCGCTGCCTGGCCTGCCCGAGCCACGACCTGTTCGTGCGCAAGGATTTTCCGCAGCGTCTCGGCGTAGCAATTGTCGTCACAGGGTTCGTGTTCAGCTCCGTGGCCTGGTACTACTACCAGCCACTGTGGGCGTTCGCGTTTCTGTTCGCCACGGCGTTGATCGACGTCGTGCTGTACCTGTTGATGGGCGACGCCATTTGTTGCTATCGCTGCGGCGCCCAATACCGAGGCCTGCCGGACATCGAACGATATCAATCCTTCAACCTGGAAACCCACGAGCGCTACCGTCAAGAGAAAATCCGGCTGGCAGAGAGCGCGCATACTGGCCCGTAGCGCGTACTGAAAACTGAACACTGAAAACTTCAAACTCCCTCCATGGACGATTCCCGCCAGCGCATCCAGGACGATCTTCGCGGATTGATCGCCGGGGATGTTCGTTGCGATGACGTGTTCGTCCAGATGTACGCCAGCGACGCCAGCATTCATCAATTGTGCCCGCTCGGCGTGGTGCGCCCTCGCCGCACGGCCGACGTCGTCGCCACGGTTCAATACGCGGCGGCCAATAAGATCTCGCTGCACGCTCGCGGAGCAGGTACAGGACTGGCTGGCGAATCGCTGGGCGAGGGGCTGATCGTCGACTTTTCGCGCTATATGCGGCGGATGATTCAGGTCGATGAAGGTTCCGTGCGCGTCCAGCCGGGCCTGCCGCTCGGTCGCCTCAATGCATCGCTGCGTCCGCTCGGCCGGATGTTCGGTCCCGATCCGGTGACGCAAGCGGTCACCACGCTCGGCGGCGTGATCGGAGTCGATTCCGGCGGGAGCCATTGGCTGCGCTACGGCTCGGCGCGCGGCCGCGTGCGGGAGTTGGAAATCGTCATGGCCGACGGCCGCGTCTTGCGCGTCGGCGACGAGCCGCTCACGGTCGGCCGCAGCCAGGATCCGCACGAAGACAAACGCGAGGTGGTGAACCGCGTCGCCGATCTCGTGGCGCGAAACCGCGAGTTGATCGAACAGCATCGGCCCCGCAGCCTGGTGAATCGCTCCGGCTACCATCTCTGGGACGTGTTCACGGCGGACCATCTGAATCTCGCGCGGTTGCTGGTCGGCAGCGAAGGAACGCTGGCTTTCGTCACCGAGGCCACGGTGGCGACCGATCCCATTCCAGCCCACCGCGGAGTGGTGCTCCTGTTGTTTGACCGGCTGGAAAACGCCACGCGGGCCGTGCAGGAAGTGCTCACGCTCAGCCCCGCGGCCTGCGACTTGATGGACCGGCGCCACTTGAGCTTGGCGCGCGAAACCGACGTGCGGTTCGATTTGCTCGTGCCGCCGGCGGCCGAGGCGGTGCTGCTCGTTGAACATGACGGCGATAATCCGGCCGAGGTACTCGATCGCTTGCGGCAAGTCGTCGACCGCGTCTGCCGTCAATGGAAACTGGCGTTCGGCTTTCGGCAGACCGTCGAACCGGACGAAAGCGAAGTCTATTGGAAGTTGGCGCGGAACGTGATTCCCACGTTGTACCGCGTCAAAGGCGCGACGCGGCCGGTGCCGTACGTGGAAGACTTCGCCGTGCCCGTCGGCGTATTGCCGAGCTTCATGGTCACCATGCAGAACGTGCTCAAGCGGCACCAGGTCACCGCGTCGCTGTTCGCGCATGCTGGGCATGGGCAAATTCACCTCCGCCCCTTCATGGATCTGACCAATCCGGAGCAAGTCACGACGCTCCAGCATCTGGCCAGCGATTTGTACGAAGCGGTTTTCGAGGTCGGCGGCACGATTAGCGGCGAACACGGCGACGGCCTGAGCCGCACGCCGTTTCTGCGCAAGCAATACGGGCCGCTGTGCGACGTGTTTCGCGAGTTGAAGGCGATCTTCGATCCGGATCGGCTGCTCAATCCGAATAAGGTCACGGCCGATTTCCCGTTGGAACTCAGTGAAATCCTGAGGCCGTCCGGCACGCCGCAACCGACGGTCATCCCGACGGAAGCTCCGACCGACGGCGAATCGGCGCCGCGCGAAGTCGTGGCGATTCAACTCAATTGGAGTCGGGCCGATTTCGCCGACGCGGCGCGTAACTGTAATGGCTGCGGCGCCTGCCGCTCGCAAGAGGCGGAATTGCGGATGTGCCCGATTTTCCGCGCCGTGCCAGGCGAAGAAGCTTCGCCCCGCGCGAAGGCGAATCTGATTCGCGGCGTCCTGGCGGGCGAACTTCCCGCGGACGCCCTGCTCAAGGAAGACGTGAAAGCGGTCGTCGATCTTTGCGTGCATTGCCACATGTGCCGGCTGGAGTGCGCCGCGGGGGTCGATATTCCGAAGTTGATGCTCGAAGCGCGCGGCGCGTTCGTCGTCAACAACGGGATGAACGTCTCCGACTGGTTGTTCAGCCGGATCGATCAGGTGAGCTCGCTGGCGTCGTCGTTCAGCACCGTCGCGAATTGGGCGATCGGCAACAACATTGCGCGCTGGTTGATGGAGAAGACGT
>JALHLM010000037.1:5318-19388 GCA_022844585.1 Pirellulales bacterium
TCGCCCGAGGTCGCAAGCTGCCGCGCTGGGCGACGCGCAACTTCATGCGCCGAGCCTCACGGCGCCGGCTGACCCGGCCGACGCGGCGGACCGATCGTAAGGTGCTGTACTTTGTCGACACCTACGCCAACTACCACGATCCGCAACTCGCCGAGGCGCTGGTCGCGGTGCTGGAGCATAACGGGATCGCCGTCTATGTTCCGCCGGGGCAATGGGCCTCCGGCATGCCGTTGATCGCCAGCGGCGCGATTGACGAGGCCCGCAAAGTAGCCACGCACAACGTGGCCATCCTCGCCGAAGCGGTGCGGCAAGGGTATCACATCGTCTCCACGGAGCCGGCCGCGGCGCTGTGTCTCGGACATGAATACGCACAACTCGTCGCCGACGAGGACGTCGCACTCGTCGCGGAAAATTCCAGCGACGCCTGCGCCTATTTATGGAAGCTGCATGTCGAGGGACAGCTCAGGCTTGATCTTAAGCCGCTCAACTTGGAAGTCGGCTATCATCAACCGTGCCATCAACGGGCGCTGCAAATCGGCTCGCCGGGCGAAGGGCTGCTGCGCTTGATCCCGGGCATGACGGTCCATCGCTTGGACCACGGCTGTTCCGGGATGGCCGGCATCTACGGAATGAAGCGGGCCAACTACCGGAACAGTTTGCGCGCCGGCTGGAAACTCATCTCGGCCGTCCGCGGTGGGCGCTGGCAGGTCGGCGCCACGGAATGCTGCACCTGTAAGATGCAAATGGAACAGGGCTCCACGAAACCGACGATCCACCCGCTCAAATTGCTGGCGCTCGCCTACGGCGTAATGCCTGAAATCTCCAAACTCGTGAGCGCCCGGGCACGAGAGCTGGTCACCACGTGAAGCGCCGCGCGAGATTGAACGATGAACCAAACTATTCGCGTCAAATTGTTCGCCGTGGCCAAACAAGTCGCCGGCGCTGATGCCGTCGAATTGGCACTGCAGGAGGGCGCGACGGTGGCCGATGTACGCCGAGCGCTGCTGGAACGCTATCCGTCGCTGACCAAGCTGGCCAAGTTGCTGCTGTTCGCCGTAAATGGGGAATATGCCGATGACGCGATGACGATTCACCCAGACGCCGAAGTGGCCTGCATCCCACCGGTGAGCGGCGGGTAAAATCGATTGCCGGTCCGTAAACACATTTAGCATGATTCGATGATTGCCCTCACTCACGAACCCATTGATGCCGCGGCGCTCCTGCAGCGGGTGACCTCGCCCCTGGCCGGGGCGGTCGTTCTGTTTCTGGGCACGGTACGGGAGCTGACGGGCGAGCGGCGCACGTTGGCGTTGAACTACGAGTGTTATCCGGAAATGGCGGAGCGGAAGCTCGCGGAGCTGGAGTCCGAGGCGCGGCGGCGGTGGCCGCTCGTGGAATGCGCCATTGTGCATCGACTCGGACGTCTGGAATTGACCGAAGCCAGCGTCGCCGTGGCGGTCAGTTCGGCCCACCGGGCCGACGCCTTTGAGGCGGGGAAATGGCTGATCGACACCCTCAAGGTGACGGTCCCGATCTGGAAGCAGGAACACTGGGCCGACGGGGCCACCGAATGGGTCCACCCCGGAGCGCCGGGCTGAGTTTTTCCCGTAATCGCGCGGCGATACCCCTGCAATTGAGCGGGCAAGCGTCTGCCGGCCGGACTGGGCCTTGCTTTTTTTCTTGCGGATTTCCAACGCATCTGGCTAGGATGGATTGATTGAGGATTCCCTGACAAGGCTGGCATTGGGCCCTCCCGAGGTCCGGTTGGGCCCCGCAAACCCAGCCTTTCCGCGATCGATTGAGTAAACCCAGGCAACCCGGGGAACTGTGACGCTGGATGAAGCGTCCAAACTCGGTTTGTGGCCGTATGTTACGCGGAACGATACCCCTCCGTTGGCGACTCCCAATCGCCAGCGTCGGAACCCCGGTTTTTTAGCGTCACACAACACGCTCGGAACAGCACGATGTCGTCAGTTTTCAATCGCCTCGCCCGCACACTTGGTTGGCAAACCAGCACCCGCTCGCGACGGAAGCCGGTTCGCCGCTCTCCCCTGCGCGACTCGTTGCAGCTCGAATCGCTCGAGCATCGTCACTTGATGAGCGTGGTGCCAGTTGGACTCGAGACGCGCGCGCATCCGCTGATCACGACGTCGCAAGTCACCTGGCTAGAATCGCCCCAGTCGGTTGCCATGAATTCGGACGGCAACGCGGTGATTGTGTTTTCGAGTCCCAACACGCAGGCGCCCGGCGACGACGGCACCAATCAAACTGGCGTTTGGTTCCGTCGCGTTCCCACGAACGGCGTGATCAGTAACACAGCGCCGGTGGAAGTGAATGTCACGAAAACCGGCCCGCAGGCGTTCGGCTCGGTCGCCATGGCGCCGGACGGCAGCTTTGTGATCGTCTGGAGCGGCAACGGCGTGAACTCGGGCGGGCGTCCGACCGACCTTCCGGCGCAAGGCCAAGTGGATGGTTCCGGTATCTGGATGCGGCGCTATGATGCGGCCGGCAACCCACGTGATGCCGGCGAGCGGCTTGTGAACACAACCGTGCCGACCGGCGTGTCGCAGGATCCAGTGCAACAGCACCCGTCGGTCGCCATGGACGCGGACGGCAATTACGTCGTCGTCTGGACCGTCGATGAGACGACCGGTTCGCTGAATTCGCAACGCAACGTTTTCATGCGACGCTTCACATCTGGCGGCGTGCCGATTGACGCTACCGAAGTGCAGGTCAATACATCCACCACCCAAGTGGAACGACTCGCCACGGTGGCCATGAACGCCAATGGCGACTTTGTGGTGATCTGGTCGGCCGCGAACGGTATTAACGGCGACTACGAATCCCTGGGTCGTTACTTCCGCGCGGCCGACGGCCAATTCGGACCGGTCTTCACCGCTGCCACGGGCGTACTCAATGACCTGTACAACTCGGTCGGAATGGCAGACTCGGGCGACTTTGTCGTCAGCTACACGTTGACCTCGTTGCTGAACGAGAACCCAAACTTCTTGACGAGCGACACCGAGGTCTTCTTCCGTCGATTCACGGCTCCGTTGGGAGTCGCGGCGCCGCCGATCGCGAAGGACGCTGGCGATCGATTCATGTTGGCCACCAATACCGCCATTGCCGGCACACAACGCTTCTCGCGGGTCAGTGTGGTGCCGGAAACGGGCGACTTCACGATTGTGTGGGATGGCGTCGGTCCGGCGACGGTCGATTTCAACGGCGACGCAGTCGCGGCGGAAACCGACCTCACCGGCGGCGGCGTTTTCGGACAGCGATTCCTGGCCAGCGGCACGCAGGTCGGCGGCTTGTTCCGGGCGAACACCTCGTTGGCTGGTGCGCAGCGCCTCGCAGGCGTCGCCGTACGAGCCGATGAAGGCACATCGCCGGAGAACCACAGCATCTTCGTCGCCTGGAGTGGCAACGGCACGCAGAACCTGACCGGCCAGGAAGACAGCCAGGGCGTGTTCTATCAGCGTTACCAGAAACAAACACCGGACATCGCCATCACGTTGCCGGGCCCCAATCCGGTTCAGTACTCGGTCCGCAATCCGATCCAGCAAATCCTGGATCCAACCGCCACGGTCACTGCCCCTGTAGGCATCTCCTACTTTGGCCTGCGATTGACCGTGGTGCTCTCCACCACGGGCACCGGTTCCAACGCCATTAACGGCGCTCAGGAAATTCTCGGGATCTTCGACGAAGGCCCAGGCGTCGATACGATTGACGTCAACGGCGGCAACATTCTTTACAACAATGTCCAGATTGGCGCCTTCACCTACACGCCCGATCCGTTCGACATTACGAGAACGGTATTGGTCGTCACGTTCAATGCGCAAGCCACGACCCCGGCGGTGCAAGCCGTGATGCAGAACGTGTTCTATCAGCATACGCTTCCGCCGCAGAACCCGTTGCAGACCGATCGTCAGACCACGTGGTTCCTGACCGACGCGCAGAATCTGACGACGGACGTGCTGGTGAAGAACATCACCTTCACGGGTAGCTCGACGGGCGGCGGCGGATCCCGCTTCCGTCATCGCGGGTTCTGCACCAATTGCGGCATTCCCGCCGAGCGTTACGCGACGGGCCTGTACCGCGTGGTGCTGGAACGCGAAGGCAGTTCCGCCGAAGTGTCATCGCTGTCGAAGGCCCTGCTCAACGGCTATCCGGCGCCCAACGCCGTCGCCGGGTTCGTGAACTCCGTCGAGTACCGCCGTTGGTTGATCGCCGACCCCGTGAATGGCTTCTATCCGCGCTTCTTGGGACGACAGGCCGATGAGGGGGGCATTCAGTACTGGTTGAATGCCATGGCCCACGGAGTTTCCGAGCCGCAGGTATTGGCCGGCATCGTCGGCTCCGGCGAATTCTTCGCCACGCAAGGCGGCGGCACGAATGCCGGTTACGTGAACGCACTCTATGCCAAGGTTCTGAATCGCACGGCGGGCGCCTCAGAGGTCAACTACTACGTCAGTCGATTGAACGCGGGCACGGGACGCGCCGACATCGCCGCTGGCTTCATCAACAGCACGGAATACCGGACCATCTTGATTCAGGAGTGGTACGACCACTACCTCACCATCAATCCGGTCGACAACAACAAGATGAGCGTCGCCCTGTCCAAATTCGGACCGAGCGGGTCTTGGCAGAATGTGCAGATCTACATCCTGACCAGCCGCGAAGCTATTCCTCGCCCGTTGATCCTGGGCAGCTAGTTCACCGGAAGACGAGTTCCGATCAAGCAAAGCCGGCCTCTTTGTGAGGCCGGCTTTTTGTTGCGCTGAAGCGCGAGTTCTTCCGAGGTCAGAAACGCCCGCGACAAACACGAAGCTGCGTTAAAAGCCGAGGCGGCAGCGGATGCCGAGCGGGGCGCCAAGGGACCGGGCGTTGACTTCGCCGCCGCGGCGCAGCAGTTCGTCCAGGGCCGCTTGGACGTCTTCCCTGGCGACGACGCCGTCGTCAGCGCGTTCCATTTGGAACTGCACGGAACGCCGGATCAGTTCCTTGATGAACGCGCCGCTCCCGCCTTCAGTTTGGGTGACGAGCAAATCTTCGACATCGGACGGAAGTCTAACGCGCCGCCCGTAGAGTTGCGCTAATTTGCGGCGCCCTTCCTCATTCGGGCAGGCGAATTCGATTGCCTGGTCGATACGTCCGGGCCGCGCCGCGAGCGCCTCCTCCAAATCCTGCGGCCGGTTCGTCGTGAGGATGAACAGAATCTCCGCGTCATCCTTGAGCCCGTCCATTTCGTTCAACAGCTTGTTGA
Source organism: Pirellulales bacterium (assembly GCA_022844585.1). Classification (GTDB taxonomy): domain Bacteria; phylum Planctomycetota; class Planctomycetia; order Pirellulales; family JALHLM01; genus JALHLM01. Next base: position 10,585 of record JALHLM010000037.1, read on the forward strand.
GCATGACTTCCGTGCATGGGCCCTCGTGCTGTTCGCGGGAACGGGCGATCAGATCGACGTCTTCGATCACCACGATGCTCGGCTGCAACAGTCGCGCGAGCGACATGTACTCCGTCAGCATGCCGACTTCCTCGCCAGTCATCAGTAACGTCGTCTGGCCGGGCATCGACGTCGAAAGGTAGCGGATCGTATGTGTCTTGCCGACGCCCGGCGGGCCGAATAACAACAGGCCTTTCTTTTTTGATTGCCCCAACTCTCCCAGGCGCACGCGCCGGTGAACAAAGTTGATCACGTTGCGGTCGAGTAATTCCAATGTCTCATCGGGCAAAATGACTTGCTCGCGCGCTACCGGGGCGAGCGTGTGTACCGTCAGTCCCGTGCCTTCGCCGGAGTATTCTTCCGCACTCTCCAGCGAGAGAATCTTACCGCGATAGGAAGGCGCCAACCGCACCAGCTCCTCGATGCGCGCGAAGATCGCTTGAACCAGCTCGTCGCCCGCATCGTCATTGGGCGCCGCGATGTCGATACGGACCTTGCCCGGGCCCTGATAGACTCGCACGCGCGACAGCAGGATCGCGCCGGGACGCTGCTTGTCACGCACGAGCCACAGGCTACTGTCCTGCACGCGGACTGGGGCTGTTTCGCCGACATTCACTTCTTCGTACTGCACTGGAATCTGCGTGGCCTCTTGCACGCCGGTCAGCAGATGCGCCAGCTCAATCCCCTGATAGTACTCGTGCTCGCACTTCACGCCGAGCAATCGGGCGACCGTTAGGTCGCCGTTGAACATCGCGTCAAACGCACGTTGCACGTCGGCGCGCATCCGCATCGGAAACTGGCGCGACGCGACGCGCAGCTCGCCGATCGGCGTCGGCCGGAAGTGCCGCTGCAGCAAGTAGTAGATCGCGTGCGCTTTCTCGCTGTTCCGCCGGGAGATGGTCGCGACAATGCCCGCGACAATGAACCCGCTGACGAGACCGATCAGAATTCCCCAGAGCCAAGCCATCGCGCGCGCCTTACTACGTTCACTTGAAAAGCCCAATTACGCCTGGACGCCGTCGCCGACATCTGGGTTCGCGCGACGTCTTATCGCCCCGCGGCCGCGTCGATCCACTCACGGTGCCAAAGTTCAAGCACCAAGAGCGCCCAGAGCCGGTACGCGTGATCGAAGCGGCCCGCCTGATGGTCGTCAATCAGCTGTTGTACCACGTCAGTGCGAAAATAGCCTCGTTCGGTCGTTCGGCGGTCGAGTAATACCTCTCGAACGTAGCCGCGCAACTCGTTGCGGAACCAATGATCGAGCGGCACGCCGAAGCCCATCTTCGCGCGGCGTCCGACGCTCTGCGGCAGCAGCCCGCCGAAGACATCGAGCAGAATCCGCTTCCCGCGCCCGCGACGATACTTGTAGCGGACCGGCATGGCAGCGGCCAATTCAACCAAGCGATAGTCGAGGAACGGCTGCCGGCATTCCAGGCTGTGCGCCATTGAGGCGATATCCACCTTGGTCATCAGGTCGCACGGCAGGTAAGTGGTCAAGTCGGCCAGGCTGAAGGCCGTGATCGGGTCGCGCCCCGCCGCACGCGCGACGCCGGCGCGCAGAAACTGCGCCGGGTCGGCGGCCGGCAGCGACTCCAGAAACGCATCGTCATAGAGTTCGGCACGGCGCGCGAAGTTGAAGATGCAGCTCCAGTCCAGGAATCGCTCCACTGGCTCCTGGCCGAGCGCGCCGACCAGGCGTTTGAAGCGGCGTAACGGGGATTTTTGCCTTACGCTGCCGGGCAACTGCTGCCAAAACTGCGCGCCGACTAGGGCTCGAATCGGCCCCGGCAGTTGGTCGTACTTCGCCGCCAGGTCCGCGGCGCGATAACGCGGATAGCCGGCGAATAGTTCGTCGCCGCCGTCGCCGGTGAGTGCCACGGTGACATGCTGGCGCGTGAGCTGCGAAACGTACCAGGTCGGGATCGCCGAAGAGTCCGCGAACGGTTCGTCGAAATGCCAGATTAGTTTCGGCAGGATGTCGATCGCGTTTGGCGTGACGCGGAATTCCTCGTGCCGCGTGCCGAGATGCCGCGCCACCTCGCGGGCGTAACTGGTTTCGTCGTACTCCGGCTCTTTGAAACCGATCGAGAATGTGCGAACGGGCTCCTTTACGAGTTGCTGCATCAACGCGACGACGATCGACGAATCGACGCCTCCGGAGAGAAACGCGCCGAGCGGCACTTCGCTTTGCAATCGGATTTCGACCGCGGACGTCAACAATTCGCGTACGCCCTTGGTGTATTCCTCGTAGGGCCGCTCGCGCTCCTCGCGGAAGTCGGGCTGCCAATACGGGGCGACGTGCAGTTCGCCGTCTCGATACACCGCATAGTGCCCAGGCGAGAGCTTGTGGATGCCGCGAAAAATCGTCTGTGGATGCGGGACGTACTGATAGGTCAAATACGCGTCGATCGCGCCGGGCTCGATCTCGCGTGGCACGTCTGGCACGGAAAGAATCGCCTTCAACTCGCTACCAAATAGCAGTTGGCCGGCTTCGTGTCGGTAGACGAGCGGTTTTTTTCCGAGCCGATCGCGCGCCAGGACGAGTTGCCGGTTCCGGCCGTCCCAGATGGCGAGGGCGAACATGCCGTTGAGGTGCTGGAGGAACTCGATCCCTTCGTCCTCGTAGAGATGCACCAGCACTTCGGTGTCGCTGTTCGTGCGCAGCGTGTGTCCGCCACCTTGCAGGCGGCGCCGCAACGTCGGGAAGTTGTAAATCTCCCCGTTGAACGTCACCCAAATGGAGCCGTCTTCATTCGAGAGCGGTTGCTGGCCGCTGGCGACGTCGATGATCGATAGCCGACGATGCCCTAGCGCGCAGCCGACGACGCTGCCGGGATACGGGGGCGTCTCGACGTGGGCGAAATACTGTCCCTGGTCGTCGGGCCCGCGATGGGTGAGCGCATCGGTCATCCGCCGCACCGTCTCCGCGGAGACGGCGCGATCTGCCCGAACCCAAGCTGCCCCGGCGATGCCGCACATGCCATCCATTTTAGGTCGCAATCGCGACAGCGGATACGCGGATACTTCGAAATGTGCGTGCGGGAGATTCTTGCAATTCGGCGCGCTCGCCTACGGTGCGAATGCCGCTTGATTAAATAGGGGAGCAGACCGGTGACGCCGTCGTCGCTTCAAACGGCCTGCGCGGCATTTCTGCCTTGAGGATTCCACGTCATGTTGGATCTCGTTTCGCGCTGCGCGCTCATTGCGTGGCGACGTCGTTATGACCTGTGCGGAGCGAGTATCCCCGCGATGATGTGCCTCGTCTTAACCAGTTCTTGGGCGAAGGCGGCGCCGTTAGACCTGTACGTGCTCGCAGGGCAATCCAATATGTCCGGCTGGGGGCGCGTCGACGAATTGCCGGCCGCGGCTATGGCGCCACAGCCTGACGTGCTGTATCACACGTCGGGGGCCGGCTTTGGTTATTTGCGGGCGACCGACGATGACTTTGGGCCGGAAATCGAGTTCGGCCGGACCATGTCGACGGCGTTGCCGGGTCCGATTGCCATTGTCAAACACGCCGTGGGCTCGACGAGTCTGGCCGAAGACTGGAGCCCCTCGCTGGGAGACAATCACTACTCGGCTCTCATGACTCGCGTCGCTAGTGCGCGGCAATATTGGACCGGCGCTGCGTACGAGGTTCAAGTCGCCGGCGTCGTCTGGATGCAAGGCGAAGAGGACGCCCGGCGCGAAGCGATGGCCCCGCTCTACGAGGCAAACCTGTTGAGGTTCATTGACCATGTTCGCCTTGATTTGCAAGCTCCCGACGCGCCCTTGGTCTTCGGAAAGATTCGCGGCGCGGAGTTTCCCTATCGCGAAACGATCCGCGACGCGCAAACCGCCGTGGACGAGGCGGACGTCCGCGCGTATCTGGTGGAAACGGACGATCTCACCACTTGGGAAGGACTGCACTTCGACACCGCATCGCAAGTCACGCTCGGTCGGCGGTTCGCGACCGCGATGCTGGGCGCGCGCTCCGACGTACCGGGCGATGCCAACGGCGATGGTCAGGTAGGCATCGCCGATCTGAATGCCATACGCAATAACTTCGGCGGTTTTGGCGAGGGAGATGTTACGAGGGACGGCTTGATCGGTATCGACGACCTGAACCTGGTGCGCAACGAACTCGGCGCGGGCCAGAATCCCAACGCCAACGCGGTGCCGGAGCCATCGACCTGGGTGCTGCTGGCCATCGGTGCGGGCGCGCTGGGGGGTCGACGGTGCGTTACAATGCGTGTTGCCGCTTTGACCGCAGCCGCACTCCATTGCATCCTTCCGTATGTCAGAGTCACGTGCCCAGTGTTTTCCGGCCGACCAGATCGCGCCGGGCGTCAGCGATGACCTGCTCCGCGATACGCAGACCTCCGCGGCCGGACCGGCGGGTTCGTTGCCGCTCGACGCCGAAATGCTTTCGACCTGGTCGAGCGGCGACCTGTTCGGGTTGTCCCAAAACGCCGGCATGGGCTGGCGACCGCAAGATCTGCTCGGGCCGCAGTTTTTGCTGCTGAGTACGCAAGGCGGCGTCCGGGCTCCGGACGGCTCGCCGGTGGCGCTGGGCTATCACACCGGGCACTGGGAAGTGGGCCTCTTGGTCGAAGAGGCCGCCCGGGTCATCAAGGCGGCTGGCGGCGTGCCGTTCGCGGCGATGTGTTCGGACCCTTGCGACGGCCGCTCTCAGGGGACGACCGGGATGTTCGACAGCCTGGCGTATCGGAACGACGCCGCGATCGTGCTGCGCCGCCTGATTCGCTCGCTCCCCACGCGGCGCGGCGTGCTCGGCGTGGCCACCTGCGACAAGGGCATGCCGGCCATGATGATGGCGCTCGCCGGCGTGCCGGAACTACCGTCGGTGTTGGTGCCCGGCGGCGTGACGTTGCCGCCGAGCGATGGCGAGGACGCCGGAAAGATTCAAACGATCGGTGCGCGCTTCGCACATGGCAAGATTTCACTCGAGGAAGCGGCCTCGCTCGGCTGCCGGGCTTGCGCGTCGCCCGGCGGCGGCTGCCAGTTTCTGGGCACGGCGGCCACGGCGCAAGTCATCGGCGAAGTGCTCGGCTTGTCACTCGCGCACTCAGCGCTCGCCCCGTCCGGGCAGCCGCTCTGGCGCGACATGGCGCGTCGCAGCGCGCGGGCGCTGTGGAATCTCGCGCAACGCGGCTTGAAGACGAAGGACGTGCTCACCAGGGCGTCGATTCGCAACGCCATGGTGGTTCACGCGGCCTTTGGCGGTTCGACGAATTTACTGTTGCACATCCCGGCGATCGCCCATGCTGCCGGGCTGCCGCGTCCGACCGTGCATGACTGGGAAGACGTGAATCGCCGCACGCCGCGCCTGGTCGACGCGTTGCCGAACGGTCCTGTGGGTCATCCCACGGTGCAAGTGTTCCTGGCTGGCGGCGTGCCGGAGGTGATGCTCCACCTGCGCGAACTCGGCTTGCTGGATCTGGATTGCCTCACCGTGGCTGGCGCGACTTGGCGCGACGTCCTCAGCGCATGGGAGCAATCCGATCGCCGCCAGCAATTGCGCGCACTGTTACAGGAACGTGACGGGATTGACGCGGATAACGTGATCATGTCGCCGGAAAAGGCCCGTGAGCGCGGTTTGACCAGCACGGTTTGTTTCCCGCGCGGGAATCTCGCGCCGGAAGGCGCGGTCATCAAGAGCACGGCGATTGATCCGCAGGTCGTCGACACCGACGGCGTGTACCGCAAGACCGGCCGCGCGCGTGTGTTTACGCGAGAATCAGACGCCGTGGCGGCGATCAAGGGACGCGGCGCGGCGCCGATTCAGCCCGGCGACGTGCTGGTGCTAATCTGCCGCGGTCCCAGCGGGGCCGGCATGGAGGAAACGTATCAGATCACCTCGGCGCTGAAGCATCTGGCCTGGGGACGCGAAGTTGCGGTGTTGACCGATGCGCGATTCTCGGGCGTTAGTACCGGCGCATGCATCGGACACGTCGGTCCCGAGGCGTTGGCGGGCGGGCCGATCGGCAAAGTGCTCGACGGCGATCGCATTCGCATTGTGATCGACCGAGTCAAGCTCGCTGGCAGCGTGGACTGGATCGGCGACGCGGAGCGCGAATATCCGCTCGACGAGGCCACGGCACGGCTCGCGGCACGACCGCTCCGCACTGACCTACGGCCGGACGCACAGTTGCCTGACGATACCCGCCTGTGGGCGGCGCTCCAACAACTCGGCGGCGGCACCTGGGGCGGCTGCGTCTACGATGTGGAGAGCATTCTGAAAGCCCTCAGGCTGTAGCCGAGGTCTGTGACCTCGGCATTCGTTGTCGAATTTCGACGATACCCATGATCCGCGCTCTACCTTGCATGTTCGTCGCACTCTTTCTATTCGGATGCCTGGTCTATTTGGCTTGGATCGGAGCCCGCGACATGTTTCGCCGCAAATAGACGCGCCGGCCACCTTCCACAGTCGTTGACACTCGAAAACATTTGCATGCCCGCTGAACCGTCGACCATCGTTGTTCCGCCGGAGCGCGTCCGTATCGCGCGCGATTTGCCGCCGCGCATCGAGCGGAGCTATGTGCTGTATTGGATGATCGCCGCGCGGCGTTTGCAGGGGAATTTCGCCCTGGATCGCGCCGTGCAATGGGCGTGCGATTTGACGAAGCCGCTGGTGATCTTCGAGCCACTGCGCGCCGGCTATCCCTGGGCGAGCGATCGCCTGCACAAGTTCGTGCTGGAAGGCATGGCCGAAAATCGCCGCCGCGCCGCTGATGCGCAAGTCGTTTACTACCCCTACGTCGAACCGCGCCACGGTGAAGCGCGTGGCCAGTTGGAAGCGTTTGCCAAGGACGCGGCGGTGGTCGTGACGGATGACTACCCCGCGTTCTTTCTGCCGAGGATGGTGGCAGCCGCGGCCGAACGGCTCGACGTGAGGATGGAAGCGGTCGACGGCAACGGCTTGTATCCAATGCGCGCGACGAGCCAGGTATTCGTGACGGCCTACTCGCTTCGTCGACATCTGCAGCGCGAGTTGCCGCGCTATCTCGACGATTCGCCATCGCTCGCTCCGCTCGCGGAGCGATCACTTCCGTCAGCAACGCAATTGCCGACGGAAATCACGCAGCGTTGGCCGGCGGCCACGGATGTACAGCTCTCGGCGTCGCGAGACATGTTGGCGGCGTTGCCCATCGATCATTCCGTCGGACCGGCCGCGTTCACGGGCGGCAGCGCGGCGGCCGAGCATGCGCTGGAGCGCTTTCTCGATCAACGTCTCGATCGCTACGCCGACGAGCGCAACATCCCGGACGAAGACGTCGCCAGCGGGCTGTCGCCGTACTTGCATTTCGGACATCTCGGCGTGCATCAGGTGTTTCGCGCGGTCGCTGAGCGCGAGACATGGGATCGCTCGCGACTCCCCGCGAAGGGCAATGGCTCGCGCGAAGGCTGGTGGGGCATGAGCGCCGCGGCGGAGGGTTTTCTCGACGAACTGATCACGTGGCGCGAAGTTGGCTTCAACTTCTGCGCGCATCGCGAAGATTACGATCGGTACGAATCGCTGCCGGAATGGGCGAAAGCGTCCCTCGCCAAGCATGCGGGCGATCCTCGGGCGTTTAGTTATTCGCTCGAAACCTTCGAGCAAGCGCGCACGCACGACGAGTTGTGGAACGCGGCGCAGCGGCAGCTTGTTCGCGATGGCAGGCTACACAACTATCTGCGCATGCTGTGGGGCAAGAAGATTCTCGAATGGTCCGAGTCGCCGCAATCCGCGTTGGCGACGATGATCGAACTCAACAACAAGTATGCGGTCGATGGTCGCGACCCGAATTCCTACACCGGTATCTTTTGGGTCCTCGGACGCTATGACCGGCCCTGGGCGCCGGAGCGGCCCATCTTCGGCGTGATTCGCTATATGTCGTCCGACAACACGCGCCGCAAGGTGAGCGTGAAGGATTACCTGCGCCGTTACGCCGCGCATCAAGAACGCCAGTCGCAGCTTTTCGCGAACGAGTAGTTGTACGCGAACCGGACGCGCTCCCGATACGTTACGGCTTGATCGCCGACCAGGTCCAATGGCGGTCGCTGGTCAGCGTGACCGTCTCGGGTGAGAAGCCGAGTTGGCCGACCATTTTCTGCACCTCGTCGAAGTTCAGGGCCGCATGGAGCGAATCGCCGAAAAGTTTGCGTTGATGTTCGTTCGCGCCGACGGCGTATTGCTGGACCAGCGTACGCACTTGCTCGGCAGTATCTGGGCGCGCCAGGTCGCGGAAAAACAGCCGGCCGCCGCTGCGCGTGACGCGCACGGCTTCGGCGAACGACGGCGCCGGTTCGGGGATGTGATGGATGATGCTGTTCGATATTACCGCGCTGAACCGCCCGTCGGCGTAGGGCAAGCCCTTGGCGTCGATGCGGTCGAGCATGATGCGGTCGCGGAGCGAGGCCACTTCCACGTTCGCCTTCGCGACCAACAACATTTCAGCGGAAAGATCGATCGCTAGCACGTGCCCCTCGGCCGACTGCCGGCACAGTTCGATGGGGATCTGCGCCGTGCCGGTTCCGAGGTCGAGCACCTCTTCAAGGTCCGGCGAAGCCGCCAGAAAGTCACGGACGAACGCGCGATTGACCTCGCGATGATCCATGGAGTCGTAGTCGAGCGCATCTTGCAACGACTCCATGACCTCCGGTTCAAGCGTGCGCGGGAGCATATTTTGAAATCTCAAGGCAGGCCGACATTGGGGTTGGACGCTACAACTGATTGTCGCGAACCCCGGCGTGATTAACTAGCCCGGCGCTGTAGCGCTCTG
>JALHLM010000038.1 GCA_022844585.1 Pirellulales bacterium
AGCTTGTCGGGATTCTGTTCATACAGCGTTTCGCCGGAATCCAAATCGACGACCAATAGTCCCCAGGAGGATTCCTTGTAGAGCGGCTGCGAGATGAACGTTGCGATCTCCTCGGACAAGCCCTCCGCCACAACAGTCTCAGCGCGGACGCTGCAGAGCGCAACGACGACGACCACAAAACGAAGCGCCCGAGGCGTACGGTTGGCGATTCGAAGCATCAGCGACCCCTGATCGACCTGGGGAAAAGGGACGGGACTACGCGTAATCGTACCACGCCGGGAAGTCGCCCGCATCAAATTTGGATGTCGCTGGCGAAGTCCCTTGGCGCCACTTTTCACTTGGAGAAACCTCCACCGAACACATCGACGCCATTTCCAAACGAACGAAATCCGGTCCTGTCGAGATGGCATCTCAGCTGACGCGTTGTTTGCGGCGCGCGATCCATTTCGACGCCGTTTCCGAGGCAGAGTGCCGACCCATGATCTCAAACCAGCCCCCAGCGTTTGCGCAGGTACCACTCCGTCGCCAGGAGGCTAACGAAAGCGATGAGGACGAGCCAGTTGTCCCACAGCGATTGCTTGGTTTCGCTGGCGACGTCCGACTCGCGGGCTTTGTCTTGCAATTCGCGCAACAGCGCCGGCAATTGTTCCGGCGGCAGGCTGCGGCCACCGGTCATGGCCGCGAGCGAGGCCAGCGATGCCGGATCGGCGGCAGGGTTATCGAGCTCCAAGTCTTGTGCGAAGACCAAGAAGCGTGATTTGCCTTGGCCGAGTGATTGCCCGTCCTTCGTGCCTTCGACGTCGAGCGTGTAGTCGCCTGCTTCGAGGCCGCCGAGAAACGTGCCCAGCGCCTGGTCGCCTTGGCGCGCCAGGCCGATGCTCTGCGTCTTGCCATCCGGCGAGGTGACGCGGGCGGTGAATTCCGCGCCGGTCACGGGCAGGCCATCGGCGTCGAGCGCGCCGGAGGTGAATTCCACACGCGCGCCGGGGCTGAAGCGGCGTTCGGCGAGTTTGATCCAGACGGAACCATCGGTGGCTTCGTCTTTGCGCGCGAGCCAGAGAATCGTCTGACGCCAGAAACGGCGATGGGCGTCTTCATGACCGCCGAGCGCCCAGCGCCAGGTGGAATCGCCTGCGAATGCGAGCACGCGCCCGAGGCCGTAAGACTTCTCGACTAACAGCGGCGCCTTGTCCTCGCTTTCGGCCAGCACGTTGGCGCCGCGCTTGGTGCGGCGGAAGCGATTGGCCCCTTCCAGCGTCGGCAACTCGCGCCAGAGCGCCACGTTCTGGTCGCGCGGGCCCAGCGTCATAATTGGGTGCCGCTCGCCGAAGACCTCGGTCGGTAACATTTTTACTTCGCCGCTGACGTGCAAGTCGCTGGCGATCGGCGCGTCGAAGTCTTGACGCTCGGTGCGTTGGATTTCGATCGGCAATACGTCGTTCAGTTTCGTCGCTTGATAGCCGCCTGGGCCGAAGCTGTGGAAGCCGCCCAGCATGATCAGGCCTGCGCCTTCTTCGACGCGCGTGGCCAGCAGTTCCAACTCCTCGGGCTTGAACGCCCGTTGGTCCAAGTCACCGAAGATGTAAACGTCGTACTTGCCGGGCTGGAAAGCGTTTTCCAAGTCAGCGGGGCGGGTTGTGGGGTCTTGGGCGTTCAAACGCCAGGCGTCGAGCTGAATATCCTGCGAGGCGTCGAGCGCGCGGTAAATCCATTTCTGTTCGCTGCGGACCGCGCCTTCGAGATACAGCACACGCAGGCCGCCAGCGAGCACCGTGACGAAGGTACTCATCTCATTGTTGGTGCGCACCAGTTCGCCGGGCGCGGCGGCAACGCGGAGCGTGAGTTTGAATTCGCCGGCGGTTTCAGGGATGTAGCTCAACGTCACATTCTGGCGAACGTTTTGTTCGGGTATGGTTACCGGCGCGGAATCGACCACCGTCATCTTGCCGGGCGCCGATTCGGCCAAAAGTTCGACGGTCATCGATTGTCCGGGGAAGCCGTCGGCTTGGAGCACGCCTTCCACGACCAACTCGTTCTTGACGAACGTGGTACGGGCTGCGACGAGCTCGCGAATCGCGACGTCGCGTGTTTGGCCGAGGCCGCGCGGCTGTCCGAAGGTGAGCGTGTAGATCTGCGAACCTTGATCGGCCAGCCGGCGGGCGACGTTCTGGGGCAATTGATCGCGCGGCGGCAGCGCCCGCTGCGCGCCGTCGCTGGCCACGATCAGCGCCGCGAGACGGGTACCGGATTCCCGATCCAGAACGTCGGCAATCGCCGAGCCCAGTGCGGTCTGGTCTCCCTCGGGCGGACCGCCGAGCTCAAACTTTTCCGCCGTGAAAGGTCGCGGGGCCAGCGTGCGATCGAACTCAAACAGTTTGAGGTTGCTTTCCTCGGCGAGTTCCCCGAACGCCGGCCAGGCGTCGCTGAACGCGCGGGTCAGTTCGTCCCAGCGAGTGCGATTGCCGGCCGCGTCGGCCACGAGCATGCTCCGGGACCGATCAATCAGCACGCCGATCGTGGCGGACTGCCGTTCCACCTTGGTGTAGACGAGCGTGGGACGCAGCAAGACCGCGATGACCAGCAGAATCACGCCCAAACGCAACGCGGCCAGGGTGCGCGAACGCCGCGTGGAGAGGGGCAGACTGCGCTGGCTCCAGAACCATAGCACCAAGAGCAGTAGCGCCGCCAGCGCCACCGCCCAATATGCTACGACAGGAACCAACACCAACCGGGTCATCGCCACTCCTTGGGAACCCCGTAATTATAGAGGGCAATTGCGCAGTCGTGCGACGGCAACCTCGCGCCGCGGACAATTCCCTGGTCCGCATTTACGATCGCCGCCAAGAGTGCCACTTCTGCAGCCAGCCTTCGATGCGGGGCGACCGGCGTTTGCGCACGAAACTACTGGTCAGCCGCTGGAACGCCTCGGCCTGGGCAGGGTCGCAAAACTGCGTTTTCGCGATCGCTTTGAGGCCCAGCCCATTCGTCATGGCGAGGACCACCGGCGTTAGCAGGTGGCCTGCATTCGCCCCAACCGCCGTGGCGCCGAGAATCTGATCGGTTCCGAACGTTGTGTGAAGTTCGATGAACCCTCTGGCTGTGCCGGTTGTTAAGTCTTCGCCGATCTCGCCTAGCTCGGCGCGATGGATGTCAATTTCCCAAGACTCGTCGTCGGCCGTGCTCGGCGATAGCCAGACGCTCGCGATTTCCGGGTCGGTAAGCGTACTATGCGGCAACATGAGCCCCGACTTACGGCGATGGCGAAACATCAGCGCATTGCGCGCGGCGAGGCGAGCCAAGACGTCGGCATGGTCGGCGTGGTCCTCGCCACAAACGCTGCCAGCGGCAAAGATCGTGGGATTCGACGTGCGTAGCCAATCATCGACCAGGACGCCTTGATCGCCGTATTGAACGCCGGCAGTATCGAGTCCCAGGTCCACCGTGTTTGGTTTCCGTTCGCCGGCGACGAGGATCTCGTCAGCGATCAATTTCAAGCGGTTGCCACTTCTGGCAACAATCACCACCTTGGCTGCGCCGGCGCGATCGACTTGCGTCGGCGTCCAACCCAGGTGCAGCGTGATGCCTTCGCGCTCGAACTGCCGCCGCACGATCGCCGCGGCTTCTGGTTGTTCATCGGGAAGCAGAGACGCGGCGGAATCGACCAGATGCACTTCCGCGCCGAGTCGTCGGAATGCCTGAGCAAGCTCGCAGCCCGTGGCCCCGGCGCCGAGAACAATCAGGCGACGTGGCAGCGCATGGAGATCGTAGACCGAGGCCTCGGTAAGATAACCGTGCGCTTCCAATCCCGGCAACTCGGGCGGCGGCATGCGACTGCCGGTGGCGATGATCGCGCGACGAAAACGGAGCGTCTGATCGCCGACTTGGAGTTGATCCGGACTGACAAATTGCGCGTGGCCGAAAAACAGGTCGATATTGGCGTGCAGCGAATCCATTGTGTGTCGCAGCGCCGCATCTCGAGACGCGCGGACTTGCGCCATGACTTCGATGAACGTGATTGCGCTCGTACAGCGTGCTCGATGCGCCTGGAGAGCGGCCTGTTGGAGGGCGCGGCGCGGGACCTGGCCGGACCAAATGCGTTGGCCGCCGAGTCGCTGGCGTTCGACAATCGCAGCCTTGCCGCCAAGTTTCACCGCTTCCAATGCGGCGGCGATGCCGGCCGTACCGCCGCCGATGGCTACGAGATTGTAACGCGTGATGGGCTCAGGGTTTCTCCGGCCGGCTGGTGAAGCGTCGGTATCGATCGCGGTGCTCGGTTCCATACTCTGCGGCGGTTCCACTTGCGTCCCCGATCGACGGCGAGAAACTGACTTGCAACGCGAACCCAACCGCCTGGGGACGCGTCGACATCGTGTGACTGTACGCCTTGAGCCGAGGACTGCCTAGGCTCCGTTTGATAACGCCAATCGGGTGCCACTGGCGGCTTGTCCGCCAGTGTGTTGAGGAGTCAACTCCAGCACTGGCGGCCGAGCCGCCAGTGGCACCCAATCGCAACTCTTCCAGGAATGACCATGAGCGATTCTTCTCCCAGCCATTTAAGCCCGTGCTACGCGGTGATCTTCTCCTCGCAACGCACCGATGTGGACGCCGCCGGATATGCTGCGATGGCGGGCGAAATGGAGCGTCTCGCCAGGCTTCAGCCAGGGTTTTTAGACATCGAAAGCGCCCGCGGTGCGGATGGCTTCGGTATCACGATTTCCTATTGGGATTCCGAGGAAGCGATCCGCAACTGGGGCCGGCATGTCGAGCATTTGGTCGCCCAAAGCTTGGGCCGAGAAAAGTGGTACGCCGCATATCATCTCCGTGTGGCCAAGATTGAGCGCGAGCGACATTTCGACGCGAGTAGCACGCGATAGCATCGCGGCGACGCAAACCGCCCACTTTGCCAGCTTCGTTAACGCGAAATGCGGAGTTGTCTCATCTCCCATCGAGAAACTATGATGCTCGCCGCTTGATGGAATCGTTTCGTACGCTCAACCGGACAAGGACGTCGGTGTTGAAGGAATCGCTCAATAGTGTTGAGGCCGGCCCCGCTTGGCGGGCCACCGCGCAGGCGTGCCGCTGGGGCGTGGTGTTGCTTTGCTTGACGTTGGTGCCGGGGGTCGCGTTCCTCGGCCAGGGCATCGGGCGCTGGCTCCGCGTTCAGACCGCCAGTCGCTGGAACACGCCGATTGAGAATGAGGAAGGCGGCGCCGAGGCGCCCTTGGCGAATGATCTTGCCGACGCGTCGGTCGTTTCCATGGAGCCTTCGCCGGAGATCGCTCCCGACGAGAGCGCGGCGATGTATGCCGGCGGCCGCCAAGAGTCGCCGCCGGACGTTCAAGGCACTGGCGCGGGCGTGGTTCCTGTCTCGCATACGGTTGAAGAAACCGCGATTAGCCTGCCGTCGGAATACCCGAATACAGCCGTCGATCGATTTACCGATCTGGAACAAATTCTGCGCGAGCGCGGGGCGATTTCTTACGCCCTGGAATCGGACCGCCGCAGCCGATTGGCGTATCGGTTCGTGTGCGTGATGCCGTCGGAACGCGCCGGGGAAGCAGAACGCCAGGTGGAAGCCTCGGGCACGACCGCCTTGGAGGCCATTCAGCGAGTGGTGCGGCAGTTGGGTTCGCCGTCGAGCGCCGCTCGCTAAGCCCTTGTCGGGGCAGGGCTTTCGCCCTAGTCTGGTGCATCAGTCCGGGGTTTCCTGGTGGCCAAGCATAACCCTCGACGGGTGTCCGCGATGCGGGACGGGTTGCGAATTTCAACTCCTTGGGGAAAGGCGTGCCCGTCGCTGCGCTATCGCCACCCTCTGAATGTGGGGGCGAAGTCCGTTCAGCGGCGAATTCCGGTGGCTGTTCCGCGTCGGGAGATTGCCAAAACAGAGCCAAAAACACGTGTTCTGGGGCCAGCCGCCCGAGATGAATCGATGGCCCGTTTGGAGGCCGTGCTCTTTGTCGCGGGCGAACCATTCAATGGCAGGAAATTGGCCCAGTTCGCGGGCTTGGCGGACGGTACCTCAGCGCGTACATTGATTCGCCAACTGAACCATTTTTACGATCGGCAAGGGGCGGCTTTTCGCGTGGCGGACGTGGCGGGCGGTTTTCAATTGCTGACTCGACCAAAGTTCAGCAAGTGGCTACGCCGATTGTTTCCTACGCCCGTGGAGATGCGTCTTTCCGGGCCGGCGATGGAAACGCTGGCCGTCGTGGCTTACCGGCAGCCGGTGCTGCGGGCCGAGATCGAAGCGATCCGCGGCGTGCAGTGCGGCGAAATGCTGCGACAGTTGTTGGAACGGGATTTGGTTCGCATTAGCGGCCGCGCCGAAGAGTTGGGGCGGCCCTTTGTCTACGCAACGACGAGAAGATTTTTGCAGCTATTCGGCCTGCGGCATCTGGATGACCTGCCTCGCGCCGAGTTTCTGCGAACGCCGTCGACTTCGCCACGCACCGCGGCGGGGGCGACGACCGAGCGGAATAATGAGTCAAAACCACATGTGGACGCGAACGAGGAGTCTGAAGTGACTATCGCAGACATTGAGCAATGGGAGAGTGCGGACGGAGGCGCTATCGGAGCGCCGCGGTTGTTGGAGCGCGACTGGCTGGCCGACGCAATGGACGCCCGGACCGCCGAGCCGCGCGCGGAAGACGACGATGACGACCTGGAAGACGAGGACGACGACGACCTGGACGATGATGACGACGACGACGATGACCTCGACGACGATGAGGAAGAGGACGAGTGGGAAGAGGTCGACGACGAGGACGATGAAGAAGACGACGAAGAGGATGACGAAGACGACGACGACTGGGAAGATGACGACGAGGACGATGACGATTGGGAGGACGACGATGACGAAGACGAGGACGAGGAGTGGGAAGAGGAAGCTGGCGACGCGGAGTAAGCGTCTGTAGGCGAGTCGTCTGAATTGAACATGATTTCCAGCGGGAGTTCGGCGAAGGCGTCGGACTCCCGTTTTTTTTTGTTGAGTTTGAAGTTTTCAGTGTTCAGTTTTCAGTGCGAAGGGGTGTCGGGGCGGCTGCTGGACAATTGAGTGGGGCGGTTGCGGGGACTATATTGCGGGCATAACGAACCCTCGATGAACGACCGGGAGCGACGCCATGTCTGTTTCGCGACGCAGTTTTCTGCAATCCAGCGCTGCCGTGTTGGGCGCTAGCTCCTTCGCCTGGCCGGTCTTCGCGGCGGAACCGGCTAAGCCGCGGCTGAAGAAGGCCGTTAAGTTCGGCATGGTGCAGATCGACGGGTCGATCGAGGACAAGTTCGCGCTGCTCAAGGAGCTGGGTTTCGACGGCGTGGAGCTCGATAGTCCCAGCGACGTTGATCGCGATGCGGCAGTGGCCGCGCGCGACAAGACCGGCATCGACATTCACGGCGTGGTCGATTCGATCCACTGGAACGTGCGACTTTCCGATCCGGATCCGGCAGTGCGTGCCAAGGGACTCGAGGGGCTCAAGACGGCCATCGAAGATTGCCACTTCTACGGCGGCACGACGGCGCTCTTAGTGCCGGGCAAGGTCGCCGATCCCAACAACGAAAACTTCGACCAGGTCTGGGAGCGCAGCACGGCCGAAGTCCGCAAGGCGCTCCCGCTCGCGGAAGCGAAGAACGTCAAGATCGCGATCGAAGTCGTCTGGAACGATTTCCTCACCACGCCTGAGCAACTGGTGAAGTACGTCGATCAATTCGACTCGCCGTACGTTGGCGCCTACTACGATTGCAGCAACATGCTGAAGTACGGCGTCTCGTCCGCCGATTGGATCCGCGCGCTCGGAAAGCGGATGCTCAAGTTCGACTTCAAAGGCTACAGCCACGACAAGAAGTGGGTGGCCATCGGCGAAGGGGACGAGAACTGGCCCGAAGTGCTGAAAGCCCTCGACGAAGTCGGCTACGAAGGCTGGGCCACGGCGGAAGTCGGCGGCGGTGGGCGGGACGTGCTGCAGGATATCGCGGAGCGGATGGATCGCGTATTAGGATTGGAGTGAGAACAAGGCGAAAACAACGATGAGAACCCGCTTTCGCAACGAGGCCGATGACTGGTCCAATGAGGGTCAAAAGATCACGAGCCAAGAATTATTGGACTTGATCCGTCGGACCATCGAAACTTTAGGGCCCGTCGTAGTCGAACATTGGTACTACCGAGGCAGCTCTGCTCCCAACCGCGTCGTTTTTGACGACTACGATGATTTCGTAGCGTATTTGAACGAGCAAGCGTCCGCTGGCGATGCGATCGATGTCTGGTCTTTTGTAAGGGTTTGCACGCAAGTGAATCAGTTGACGTCAGGCAAATGTCCCGATGAGGATGGGCTGGTCCCGAAGGGCGGGGCCTACTAGAAAGGAAAGGCCGCACGTTAAGGATGGTGTATCATTCATGCGAGTGTTAACTGCGAAAGCCATAGCGCGCATCCACGGCACCACGAATTCATGGAGTTTAAGTCCGCACCGCGGCCGAGAGGAACCGACCAGAGAATGTGCGGTGTCATTGGAGATTCGCGGCGACGAGCGAAACGGGTACCACTTAATCATGTGTCCTGCCGGTTTCTTTACGGCTGACTCTTTCTACAAAACAATGCATGAGGCATTGGCTGCTGCGGAACAACTCCTCGGCTTGCAGCGCGAAGATTGGTCGGTCAGCCGTCGTGACTCGACTAAAAAGTAGAGTGCATGCGGCGCCGTGCGCGACGCGCCAGAGAATGGCAACCGGCGCGGACGATCCCTCCGCGCCGCTGCGGAGGAAACTGGGCGTCGGTCGGGCGTTCGCTCAGCGGATTCTAGACTGCCGCCGACCACAAACCCAATCATCGAGATCGCCAACTAACCCGAGGAACACGCCATGTGTTGGCTTCGACAACGGCCACGGCCATACAACGTCCGCGACGGCCGGCAATCCCGGCTTGAGTCCTTGGAGGACCGCGCATTGCTCAATGGAGATGATGACGGGAGTGGAGGTGGAGTGCCGCTCTTGCCCGATTTGATTTCATGGGCCGACGAAGCGCGCGGCTACCTCTACGGGTGGACACTCGACCGCTCCGGAAGGAATACCGTTCGATTGCGCCTCAGCACCGCCATGACTAACATCGGCGCAGGGCCGCTCGAACTGCGCGGCAGCACGTTGCATGACGACGGCACTCAGGATGTCTTGCAACGAGTCTACGCCAATGACGGCAGTTTCGTCGATCGGCTCGCGGGGGAGTTCGTTTTTCATCCGTCGCATGGCCACATTCACTTCGAAGGTTTCGCCGAATACAACCTTCGAGCAGTACTGCCGGAAGGCGGAGTGGGAGATGTGGTCGCCACTGGCGGAAAGACAAGTTTTTGTCTGGTCGATCTCGACGACTATGATACACCGTTGGTTGGCGCGCCGGCTGAGCCACAGTACCACGGGTGCACCAACACGGTTGTCGGGATCTCAGTGGGATGGGCCGACGTCTACGAGGAAGGGTTGCCGGACCAGTGGATTGATGTGACCAATGTTCCTGCTGGTCAATACTGGCTTGAGGCCATTGCCGACCCAGATAACCACATCGAAGAATTGGACGAAACGAACAACATCTCCAGGATTCTTATCGACTACGCTGCGCCGGGACCGTTGCCGCGCGATGTGTATGAACCCAATGACAGTTGGGAAGCATATCGTGATCTGGGGACAATTAGTGGCAGCCGACTCATCGAGAACCTCACGATCCACGCCGCCGGCAACGACGATTACTACGCCTTCACGCCGAACACCAACGGCGTGATGAACATCGAAGCCCGATTTGACAATAGTGCTGGTGATGTAAACTTGTTCGTCTACGCAGGGCCGCTGCACGAAGTCGCGTACTCAGTTGGCACGACGAATGTGGAGCGCGTAGCCCTGAATGTGGATGCCGGCAGCCTGTATGGCATTCGCGTGATCGGGGCCTCGGGCGATACGAGCCCGAACTACGCCTTGTCATTTTCATTGGGAGACGATGGCGGACAAGGTGCAGTCCTGGACGCTCACGAACCGAACAATAGCCGCGCCCAGTCGACGACTCTGCCGTCGGAAGACCTGATTCTGGACGACCTCAATATTCACTCAGCCGTGGACGAAGATCATTTTCGGTGGATCGCCCCGGCCACTGGACCATTGTTGATTGCCGCTGATTTCGTGAACGCGGACGGGAATGTCGACCTGTTCGTGTACAATATCGCCGGCAACCTTGTGGCGGCCTCCGCGAGCGCAGAAGATGGCGAGGTCGCCGCGCTCGACGCATACGCCGGCCAGATCTACTTTATCAAGGTCGAAGGACGAGGACTGGAAACGAATCCCCGCTACCGGCTGCGCGTTGACGGCCCCGAACACGTTCTCGGCGATACGGATTTCGACAACGACGTCGATTTGGACGACTTGTCCAATGTCCGAAACAACTTCGGGTTCGTTGGGCATGGCGCTCCCGGTGATGCCGATGTCGACGGCGACGTGGACATCAATGACCTGAATGCCGTGCGCAACCATTTTGGCGAGATTCCATCAACGAGTGTGCCGCCACCAGTGGGGCCCAAGCCGCTCAGTAATTCTTCGGAGCGTCGCGCTCAACTTCACACTGAATTTCGCAAACTGACTGTCGATCTGCTCTTCTCACTTGATGCGCGCATTTTCGAGTTCCCGCGAACAAGAACATCGCGAATCATCCACCCACAAAAAGACTCAGTGCGATGAACCGTGCCCTCCACGCTGTCCTGTGCGTCGCACTGCTGTGTCCGGCGATCCTCTGCCGCGCCGACATCGATCGCTGGGACAACGGCGCGGTGATTCCGGGGACGGAAGGGATTGAGCCGGGGCCGGGGGTGCAATTGGATCATCGGGATTTGGAATTCGCCTCGTTGGGCGGCGACCTTGCGGATGCGAATTTCTCCTATTCGAAATTAGCCAATGCAAGAGTCAGTGGCACAATTCAAGATGCGGACTTTTCTCACACCATTGTGCGAGGCGTGAACCTTTCGGCGCCCAAGGTTTTACAAGCGAGCAGCTCTATGCCACGCAATGCTACATGGATCAAGACCTGCGTGGGATTTCATTAGAAGGACGTGACCTGACGGGTTGGGATTTGAGCTACCAGGACCTTAGCAACTCCATCCTGCGGTCTGCAGAACTTACGGATGCGATGACGCTGCGCGCCAACCTTACTGGCGCGGATCTCCGAACATTCCCAGGGATAGTCGACCCATCCGCGAAGTTTCCGAACGCGATTCGTGCCGACGGCGAGATCCGCCGCGTCGATCGCCGCTTGACGTTGCGCGCGCTTGGCTTCCAACTGCCGCGCCGCTTCTTCCTTGATCTGGGCGACGAGCGCTGCCTGCTCGACGAGTTGTTGTTGCACCGCGACGAGTTGTTGTTGCATCGCGACGACGATCGCCCGATGCTCGTGTTCCCGCGCAACGAGGAACCGCTTCAACAACGCCAGATCATCCGGCAGCGCGGCGAGGTCGATCGATGCAGATGCTTCCTTGCTCATCGCCAGATGATACACGCGTTGTGGCCAGAAAGTTTCGCTCGCGGAAGAGATTTCTGGCCGCCGTTGTGCGCGGGTCTCCCGACCCCGCACCTCAGCGTGCGCGCGATCAGCATCACAACAGCCACGTGCGCGCGATGTCAGAACACGTCACGCGCTCTGGCGCTCGGCGATGCAAAGGCCCGACAGCGACCGCAGCAGTTGTTCGCGCGAAATCTCGACCGCCGTTTCGCTCGCGTGCGGGAACTGAAACGCGCCGCGCTCCAGCCGTTTGTAAAAAATCGCCAGGCCTTGCCGGTCGTACCAGAGAATCTTCACCAACTGCCCGCCGCGGTTGCGAAACACGAACAGGTGTCCCGACAGCGGATCGCGCTGGAGAAACGCCCGCACGACTTCGGCCAGCGCGTCGAACGACTTCCGCATGTCGACCGGCGTGGTGGCCACCCAGCTCAGCAAGCGCGGAACCTTTCGATGTACTTTGCCGAGCAGGGAGAGTTCAAGCCCACGCACATCATCCGAGACCGAGGCACGAAGTTCACCGAACAGTTCTGCGCGATCCTCGAAAACGACGGCATTGAGTTTAAGCCGATCCCTCCGCGTTGGCCCAACCTGAATCCGTTTGCAGAACGCTGGATTCAGAGCGTGAAGCGCGAGTGTCTGGACCATTTCATCGTGTTCGGCGCAGCTCACTTACGGTATCTGATCGATTCATATCACGGCTGGTATCACCGCTTCCGACCGCACCAAGAATTGAAGAATCTGCGAATCGGTATTGACAAACCGCCCGATCCAGTTGAGTCGCTCGGGCCGGACGATGTCGTCTGCCACGAGCAGCTTGGCGGTTTGCTCAAGCACTCCGAGCGCAACGCGGCGTAGGAAGTGATTCCGCGGTGTGCTTCGCGCTTGCGGTGCGCGCCCACTTCGTGGTCGGCGACGTTTCGAATTCGAGCCGCCAAAAAACCATGACAAACGCTCGCACGTTCGAGCCATGTCAAACTGTTGCCGCTATTCGCTTTTCGGTGGGACATCGTTTTGACGCCCGACGGCCAGCGACTACGGGCACAGAAAATCCGATTCGTCAAACTCCATATCCAAAAGCTTCTTCCAGTCGGAGGCAATCAGAACGGTGACGTCGCCAGACGCACGGTCAACCGCCGCCTTGTACAAGTAGAACGGATCACGTTGCCCTCGAATACCGAAAGTCAATTGAACGAACGTGGCGTGATCCTCCGAAATAGCCGACAAGACGCCACGTTCCTCTAGGTCTGGAGGAATCACGCCTTGCGGAAACAACTCTCGGTACTTTCGCAGGCCAACCGTAATTGCTTCGTCGTCTGTCAACATAGTTCTGCCGCGTTATCTGTCCAGGCCAAGTCGAAAATTGATCTCATCCATCACCATTGAGAAGAAGCGGCCAGGTCGCGAACCCCATCTTGCGCCCCAAATGCTACTTTGCTTCTGGCCAAACGCTGCGAGAACTGCTTTGTCGCCTGGGGAAGCTGCGGGTTGGAACCCCGGCGTGTGCGTATGTCCCGAGAATTGGCGCGCGGCTTGAAAAGTAAACCCCAGAGTGTTCAAACCTCTAACCGTCGGTTCCGTAGGCGGCAGGCCGATTTTTGTAACGGCTTGGCCGGGTTGGTAGTTAGGTAACTTCGTAACGATCGCGGTGCTCGCGAGTTTGCCAGCTAGGCGGTGGATTTACCCTTCCAGCGTCCAACCTGGGTGACGAGTGTGCCGGCCTACGGCTCCTGCATTTCCGTCGCGCAATCGCGCATCGATGCCGCGCCCACGGCGGCGGCGACGAAGACGAATTGCACGGCGACCGCGGTCAGGACATAAGTCCTGCCGCCGTCACCGAACCCGTAGCTGTGGAGTCCCGCTGACAGCACGTAATTCACGCCATACCAGGACATGACGACCAATGCAAAACATACGACGGACATCGTCGCCAGTCCCAATTCCATGACCCAACGAACGTAGCGGGCGTGGAGTACTGCGAGGTATCCCAAGAGCGAGATCAAGGCCCAGACTTCTTTGGGATCCCAGCCCCAGAAGCGGCCCCAAGAGTAGTCGGCCCAGATACCGCCGAGCACCGTACCGGTTGCCAGGAGCAGCACGCCAACTTGGATGGTGCGATAGTTGAAGTGTGTCAGCGCGGCGATGGATTCCCGTCGCTGTGGGCAAAAAATGAAGTGCCCCAAGGTGAGGTTGCCGATTCCAAACGCTAATGCGAACGCGGCATAGCTCAAAGTGACTGTCATCACATGCGTCACCAGCCAAAAGTTGTTGCGCAGGACAGGCTGCAGCGGGCGCAAACTAGCATCCAGTACCGCGGGACAAGTATCGGCCAGGACAAGTGCGACGGTCGAGACCACGGCCGCGACGCCCAGTGCATGACGTCGGCGAGTGATCACTTCCAGAATCAGTCCGAACAGCGTGACGCCCAGCGCCACATACACGACCGACTCAAACATATTCGTCACCGGGGCGCGCCCGGAGATTCCGATTCGCAGACCAAAGCCCCAGAGGATGGCCGCGAAAGATGCCAACGAAAGTGCGATTGAAATCGCATAGAGTGACTTCCGTCCGGTCCCGCCGCTTAAGGTCACACACACGACCGCCGCGAGCGAGAACACCCAGGCGAAGCGAAAAGGCATCCATCGGTAGTATGCGACTTCGAGATCGATGATGCGCTGATCCGGTGGATTCGCAGTGGCGGCTTGAGCGGCTCGCACGGTGTCCAGCCAACGCGAAGACGCAACGTTGAAACGCGTTGTATCCCGTTGGCGATATTCGGCGCGCATTTCCAGAAACTCGCTTCGCACACCGCTCGACGGCGGAACCGTGGCAGCCGCGGTGCGTTCGGCCGCTCGTAACCATTGTGTAAGGCTCTGCCAGGCAGCCTGCGGATCTTCCTGGGTCGGCAGTAGCAGGAGTCGACGACCCATGCGATGCTCGCAATAAATCCAGTAGTTGCCGGCCAATTCGAGGGATTTTCGCTCCAGCGTGCTGAAGGACTTGAGCTCACGTTGGCGAACCTGATTGGCCCAAGTCAGAAAGTCTTGCGTACGATTCGTGCGTGGATCGCGCAGTGTCGCCCGGCTGATCTCGAGTGGAGAAATGAAGTGGCGATCTTCCGACAAATCCAGGGCGGCGCGCAGCGCGAAATGATCGACGCGGAGGAGCGGTGCGCGATCCCACTTGTCCGGCTTGTGATGCGTGTAGAATTTCGCGGGGTCGTCAGCAAGTGCATCGGCCGATGGATCCCATCCCTGCCAATCGAATAGGAGGGCCAAGTACAGTGCGATCGGCTCCAGTCGTTCACCGGTGTCGGGATCTTCAAAGCTGGTTCGATTGGCCAGCAAGCGCAATGTTTCCCGGGCCAAGGAATCCAACGGCTTGCACCGGCCGCCGTCTTGAACCGGCAGCGTCCGCCACGATTGCCAATCCGTGTCATACTGCGATGGTTCCGCGGCGATCGCCGGTCCCGTGAGCAGCCCTGTCACTAGGATGGCGAAGATGCTTGGCCTGATCAAATCGTACTTCCTTCCGTGCAGAGCCGCATTGTCCGATAGCGACATCGCTGGCGGCACAAGACATGACGCTCGCATTTTAAGCCAACTTTCCGCGTCCGCGGACGGCATCAGGCCAACTCGGTTGCGGTCGGCGCGTCCAATTCGACAGGTGTCGCACTTGGCACGCGCGATCGCGCCGGCGCCAGCGGCGAGGTAAGCGACGGTTGCGCCGACGGGTCCACCACCGCACCACTGCTTCGACGATTTCTCACTTCAAGCCAGGCTTGCCTCAAGTCGTATTTCTGGCACGACATAACGAGAATTCCCAGGCAAATCATCCCGCTGCCCAGATAGGTCAGGAAGCGTCCTGGCAGATAGGCCACGTTGAGCACCGAAGTTGCGGCGCCCGTCTCCGATTCTTTAAAACTGCTCTGGTAGAACGCGTACTTATTGTGAATCAGCGGCGCATTCATACTGATCTCACGTTCTTCATCGAGTTGTATCAGCTCATCCACCAGGCGAACGGAACTGGCAAACGCCGCATCGCCCACGCCGCCGGGATTTGTTTCGTGGTGGAATTTCAACAGTTGCAGGGAAAAGCCCAACGGCAGTTGCTCCGTTTCCAAATTGACGGTCAGGCCGCCCTTCGACGTGGACGCCAGTTGAACTCCGAACTCCGGGTGATTGCGCTGCATCCAGAATCGTTCGGGCGCGTCGTCGTCCGTGAGTTCGACAAACAGGGCCGGCTCGGCGTCGCTCGTTTCACCGGGTTGGAGCGCTAGCGGCTCAAAGCTCACTTCGCGGCGCGCGTGAGGATGATGTTCTTTGAGTACGACCTGGAAGCCCGCGGCGATCTCAATCGGAATGTTGTGTTGCACTTCACCCAGGTACCGGCGTTTCCCCAAGTGTCCCACGCGGCCGTGGAGTTTGCCGTCCGGCGTCTGGATGAATTCAACTCCCGATTCGACTGGCGTCTGAGGATGGTGGAACCAGAATTGAACCGGACACTTCTCTCCGTGGATCGAGTCGAGATTGAGCAGCGGCATCAGGGCGAAGGCAATCTGCCGTAACGGCTCCGCGCGACCCGGCAGATGGACGCGCAGTTCGAGTAACGGATTCCGCGGATCGGTGCTCCGTGCGACGAATCCGCCATTCTCGCCAGGTTGAGCATCTGGCAGATACTCGACGATTTCCACGGCCGTCTGGCCGTCGGCGAGCGGAATCTTCTTGTTCAGGTTTTCACGGACGGAAACGCGCTGCACATTTCCTTGAGAGTGAATTGAAAGGACGCCGTCAGGCGCGTCGGCTAAATCCGGCGGATCAAGGAAATCCTGGGCGAATGACGCCGTCGAAACTTGCTGAAGGTCGAATCTGACCGGACCGACCCGAGTCTGCGCGCCATACGTTCCCGCGACCAGCCATTGCTCTTGCACCATCTGCCCATCAGGACTGACAAGCGCGAACCGCAACGCTGCGTCATTCGAATCCGGCGCATCGAGCCATTGCTCCTTGAGATTTGCATGCCGATAGAACTTCAGAACCTTCAGATTCACTCCCTCGAAGTTGCCGAGATTCAGCGTCTTGTCGTCCGGCCAATCGTGCGGACCAGGGGAAAAGGTGAACACGAGCGGAAGGCGGCTTGCGACGCCCTCCGATTGCGGCCATTGAATGGTGAATTGGCAACGGTCGGAAATGGAAATGCGATCAGCAGTCTCCTGCTCGGCCAGCACCATCTGACCTTCCACGCCACGCAGATGTGTCCAGAACGATCCCCCGAGCAGGATGAGCAGCCCTGCATGGGTTACCAAGAACCCGCTGTGGCGCCAGCCCCAGGGAAAGCGCGCCAGCGTTGCGGACAGAATGTTGATTGCCAGCAACAAGAGCAGGCCCGAGAAGGCATCCGTGCGATAGACGCGCCACTGCGCGGCTTCACGCCCTTCAGCAGCCTCAATGAGCGTGGCCCGCGCCAGCACGGTCCCAAGCACGACAATTAGCAGCACGGCCAGTTCGAGCGAGCCCAACAGGCGCACCACTGCAACCGCTGTGGAACGGAGGCGGCTGACCGAAATCGAGTCAGTGGATTCGATGGGAACGCAATTCCTAGGCGCCATATAGCCGCAGATTCTAACGCACAATCTTGGCGGCGAGTCTAGAAATTCAAAACGGTAAAGACAAGACAAACTGGCGCGTTAGCTGGCAATGGCGGCAATCCGGCGGTCACGGTTCCGGATTCGCCCCAAGCGGTTTCCGCTGAGGCCTTCGTCCAGGCAATCACGGTCCAAGGTTTCATTCCGCCAATTCCCTTTTTATTGCGTGAGCAGAATTGCCCAGGCCCCCTAAAATGCCGGTTCAAGGTGAGCGTAATCGCACGTTTTGTGCCAAGTGACAGATTCCGGCAAATCTGCTGAATAAGTGCGACAGCTAAAGGCGAAATTAGCGATGAGGCCCGGTTAAACCCGACAATTGTGCTGCGCATTGCAGGGAGCACCATTCGGTGTTGCACTGCAACGGCGACGCCCTGAGCGGATGCCAGTACGGTGTGACCGGTATCCCATCGGGGCCTGGTGGCTCAAAGGAGACAAGGACGTGTTGAGCCTTTTGCACTTCCGCTGGTCGCGGCAGACGTCCGGAATGGTATTCCTGCTGTGCGGCTACGCAACGGCCTTGGCCGTGTCATGTCGGTCCTCGCATGAAGTGACACAACGTACGGACGCCCGTAAGCAAGACACGCGTCGCACAGCCCCCAATCTCGACCCAGGTTTTCCGCGCGGCAACAACGCCTTCCATCAGGCCTCGTATCGACCGCTTGGGGCGCCGATGCCGGTGCTGGAAGGCGCGGAATACGTTAACGACGACGAATTATGCGCGCAGTGTCACGAAGGGTTCCACAAGTCGTTCTTGGCCAAGAACGTTCACCGCAATGAGAGTTGCGAAGCGTGCCACGGGCCCGCCAGCAGGCACTTGGAAACCCGGGGACGGGAGCCGGGGCTGATCTTCAGTTTCAAAAGCGGGGACCCGGTGGTACGCGCCGAGGCGTGTCTGAAGTGCCATGAGCAGAACCAATGCTCTGCCGGTGGGCAATGGCGAACCAGCGTTCACGCTCATCGCGGCGTGACTTGCGTGAATTGCCACCGCGGTCATCACGACATGCCGTTTGGCGCACCCTCGACCACCGCGCCGGGCGCTGAGGCGAGCACTTTGCCGCAGCCAACTCCGCCCGTCGCCAGCATGCACCCCATCGCTCCCATCAGCATCTCGATGCTGGGCTCGGCGATGCGGCCGACACCTCCGCCCGCGCTCAATCACCAACCCCCTCAAGCGGCGTTCGCAAATCTGCCCGTTCGTCCCGCGGCTCCCGCGCCGCCAGCGAACCATGCGACGCTCGCGCCGCCCCCTACCAACGGCGCGCAGATGCGACCGCCCGTGGTGCTGGTCAATCATGAAGCCGCGCGCATCAGGCAAGATGTCGAGGGCTACGTTCGGCCGACGCGCAACCTTCCTTCGCTGCTGGGAACCTCGCAGCATCTCGGCGCCGTTGCTCCCGGAGTCTGCTATCAATGTCACTCCGACATGCACGAATTGCAGCAGATCGCCGGCCCGCATCAGATCGGCGGTCCCAACGGCTTCAATTGTACGACTTGCCACAATCCACACGGCAAGATTATCGAGCGCACGCGCAAGGATCTCTGCCTGGAGTGTCACCAAAACGCCCCCACGATGGCCTGGCATTCCTCAATTCATAACCTCGCGGGGGTGGCCTGCACGGACTGCCATAACCCGCATCCGCGGGCGCAAGTGCAGAGCGTCGTGAACATCACGCATACGAATATCAAACGCCCCAAACGGATGCCCATGTCGGTCGCCGATCCGGAGGCCTGCTACAAGTGCCATCAGCGGATCTACGGACTCAACAACTTGCCGTCGCACCATCCGGTGCTCGAAGGCAAGATGGTTTGTTCGGATTGCCATGACGCTCACGGACAATACGAGCGGCATCTGCGCGACGCCACGGTGAACTTGGTCTGTTACCGGTGTCATGCCGAGAAGCAAGGTCCGTTCGCCTACGAGCATCCGCCGGTCACAGAGAACTGCGCGATTTGCCACGAGCCGCATGGCACGGTGGCGAACAACCTGCTCCGTCAGCCGGCCACGTTCCTTTGCCTGCGTTGCCACACAGGAGCCCGGGCGTGCTCTGCTAC
>JALHLM010000039.1 GCA_022844585.1 Pirellulales bacterium
CGATGGTCAGCGTCGTGCCGGCGTCGACGTCGGTGTCGTTGGCCAGGAGGCCGGTCGCCGCCGGGACGGTGAGCAATGCGTCCTCATCGATCACATCGTCATCGGCGGCCGCCACGGGCAGGTCGTTGGCGCCAGTCACGGTAATCGTGACCGTGGCGTTAACCGTGCCGCCGTGGCCGTCTTCTACGGTGTAGGTGAACTCATCCTCGACGGTGTCGCCGGTCGCCAAGGCTTGCAGCGCGGCGACGTTGCGCGGATCGTAGGTGAAACTGCCGTCTTGATTGACGGTCACCACCGCGCCGCTAGTCGACGTGGTCGGTGCGACGATGGCTAACGAGTCGGCCGTGTCGGGATCGTCGTCGTTAGTCAGGATGCCCGGCGCGTCGACTGTGAGCACTTCGTCTTCGTTGGCGGCATAGGCGTCGTCGCCGGCGGTCGGTGCGTCGTTAACGCCGGTCACCGTGATGGTGACTGTGCCAGGCGAAGTCGCGCCGAGGCTGTCCTTCACCTGATAGGTGAACGTGTCGTCGATCGTCGCGCCGACGGCCAAGGCCTGCAATGCGGCGGCGGCGGTCGGATCGTACGAGTAGCTGCCGTCGGCGTTGATCGTGACCGTCGCGCCTTGAGCGCTGGTGACGGTTTCTGCCACGGCCGTCAACGGCACGTGATTGTCCGGGTCGGTGTCGTTGGCGATCAGCAGCGGATCGTTGACAGTGAGAATCGCGTCTTCGGTCGTTGCGCCGGTGTCGGCCACGGCGGTGGGGGATTGATTGTCGTCGTCGTCAATTGTGCCGAGCGAAGAGCCGGTGGCGTTGGTGGTGTTGACGGCGTCGGTGATGTTGATCGAGAAGGTTTCGTCACCTTCCGCAGCGGTGTCGCCGGTGATCTGGATAGTGAACGTTTTCGTGAGCGTGCCAGGAGCGAACGTGAGCGAACCGTTCGCGGCGGTGTAATCGGCGCCGGCCGTGGCGGTGGCGTCGGCCGTCGCGTAGTTCATCGTGATTGTTTGGAGGCTGGCGAAATCCAGCGTGACGGTGAACTCCATCGCCACATCGCCAGCGTTGCCTTCCACGACGGTGGGGGCCGAGGTCGTGAACGTCGGCGCCGTCGTGTCGGCGGCGAGGCCTGTCACGGTGACCGTGACGGTGCCGACGTCTTCCGCGCCGGCCGCGTCGCGAATCGTGTACTGGAACGTGTCCTCGATTGTTTCGCCGTCTTGCAGTGTGCGGAGCGTGAGGGCGAGCGTCGGATCGTAGTCGTAGCTGCCGTCTTCGTGCATCGTCACGGTGGCGCCGCGGGCCGTGGTGAAGGTTCCGGCTACCGCGGTGCGCGTGTCGGTCGTGTCGGGATCGTTGTCGTTGCTCAACACGCCGTTGGCGATCGACACCGCCAGCAACTGATCTTCGAAGGCGTCCGCCGTATCATCCGTGGCAACGGGGGCGTCGTTGTCGCCTTGAATGGTGATGGTGATCGTGGCCGTCGCCAGGAGTCCGGCGGAGTCCTTGATGGAGTAACCGAACGTGTCTTCGAGCGTTTCGCCGGCTTGCAGCGCCTGAATCTGCACGGACGTGCTTGGATCGTAGAAGTAGCTGCCGTTTTCGAGGATGGCCATCGTGGCGCCCATTGGCGTTGTGAACCCGGCCACGAGGACCGCGGTCACGGTGTCGCCCGTGTCCGGGTCGCTCGAGTTCACCAATAGCGCGCCTGCCGGACCAGGCAGGACCGCGTCCTCGGTGGCATCGGCCGTCACCAGTCCGGGGACTGGCGGATCGTTCACGCCGGTGACGGTGACGGTCACGGTGGCCGTGTCCTCAAGTCCACCCGCGTCACGGACGGTGTAGGTGAAGGTGTCCTCGACGGTGGCGCCAGCCGTCAGGGCGGTCAATTCGACGGAGACGCGGCCATCGTACGAGTAGCTGCCGTCGGCATTGACGGTCACGGCTGCGCCGCGGGCGGTCGTGATCGTGGCGACGACGGCAGAGATTGTATCGCCTACGTCGGCATCGGTATCGTTGGCGAGCACGCCAGCGGCCGGCACTTCGAGGAGGACGTTCGCCGTGGCCGCGGCCGTGTCATCCGTGGCAACAGGGGCGTGATTCGTGGCGGAAACCGTGATCGTCACGGTCGCCGTATCGGTTCCGCCTTGACCGTCGCTGATGGTGTAAGTGAACGTGTCGGTCGCGGTTTGGCCGAAGGTCAACGCCTGAAACGCCGCGACGCCGGTTGGATCGTAGGAGATACTGCCATCGCCGTTGAGCGTAACCACGGCGCCTGCGGCACTGGCCGTCTGAGCTTCGGCAATCACCAGTACGTCTTGCTGGTCGATTTCCGAATCGTTGCCCGTTAATTCCGCGAACGTGATCTGCAGCACTGCGTTGGCGGGCGTGGCGAAGGCGTCGTCGTTGGCGACCGGATCGTCGTTGAGGCCAATGACCTTCAACGTGACCGTGCCGACCGTGGTTCCACCCTGGCCATCACTGACGGTGTATTCGAAGGTATCGATCAGTTCCTGATCTTTCGACAAGGCCTCGATCGCCGCAGCACCGCGCGGGTTGTATTCGACGAAGCCGTCTTCTACGCGAATATGGACCGCGGCGCCGGATTGGCTGGTGGCTGAAACGCTGGCTACGGTCACCGTGCCGCCGTCCAGGTCACTGTCATTCAACAGCAAATTGGCCGGATCGATTGCGATGATGTCGAATTCGTCGCCGACCTGCACTGGAACGTCTGAGTAATCATCGTTGCCTACCACCGGCGCGTCGTTCACGCCGGTCAATGTGATGCGCACCGTGGCACTGGCGGTGTTTCCTTCAAGATCACTGACATTGTAGATGAACGTGTCTTCCTCGGTGGCGCCTGCCGTCAAGGCTTGGATCAATGCCACGCCGGTCGGATCGTAGGTGAAGCTGCCATCGGCGTTGAACGTGATCGCCGCGCCCAGCGTGCTGGTGTCATCGACCGCAATGACCGACACGGCGTTGGTGTCGTTCGCCAGCAGGCCCGGCGCCGCGATGTTCAGTGCGGCGTCTTCCGTGGTGTCATACTCGTCGTCGACAGCGTCCGGCGCCGGATCGTCGTCGTCGGCAATCGTCACGACTCCTTCGCTCGCCTGCGCCACGGCACCGGTGCTCAGATTGCTGAGCACCACCTTGAACGTGCGATCGCCGTCGATGGTGACATCGCCGCGGACCGGCACTGTGATCTGTTGGGACGTGACACCGGGCAGGAAGGTGAGCGTGCCTGTCGCTGCGTCGTAGTCCGTGCCCGCGATGGCCGTGTCGTCTTGCGTGGCAAAATCGACCGTGACCGTGGTCGCAGCCGCTTCGCTGAGCGTGACCGTGAGAACGGCGTCTTTCGTGCCGGCGTCTTCTTCAACGACCAAAGTGCTGGCGGTGATTTGTACGCGCGGCGGGATCGCCACGGCCAGGCCGCGGATTGGTCCCGTGGCGCGCAGGTCACTGACTGCGGTCGCCGTGCCCGTGGTGAGATCGATGCTGTAGAGCTTGACCGTGCCGTCGACCGTCAACGCCGCGTAGGCGACGCTGGAACCGCCGGCGATATCGAAGCCTGCGGCGTCAGAGAAATCGACGCCCAATGCGCCGATCGACGTGACTTCACCGCCATTGGGCGACGGCGTGCCGTCGACGCCGCCGATGCGGACCAGCGAATCGGTCGTGGAATCCAGGCCGAAGAGCGTCGTCAGCGTGGCCGTCGGGCCGTTGTTGGTGTAAGCAGCCGCGACAATGTTTCCGTCCGGAGCGAGCGGCGTATCTTCCTGCACGAGCGCGCCGGTGTTCGGGTTGATGCGCAGGTTCTGCTCGGAGTTGGTCACCACGCGGAGGCGATCGACCGTGGGATTGAAGTCGATGCCGAAGGCATCGCCGGCCAGGCTGGTGGAAAGGGCCCCGCCGACAGCGGTGGCCGCGCCGGTCGAGGTGTTGATCGTGTAAAGCTGGTTACTGCTGCCCAGCGCGAAGAGCTCGCCCGTGGCGGGACGGAAGTCGATGCCGAGGATTTCTTCGCTGTTTTGCAGGCCGGTGATCGGCGTGGTCACCCCGATGGCGCCGGGATCGTTGGCGTTCAAGCGGACCAGTTGATTGGTGGCGTCGACGAGGAACAGGGTCCCCAAACCTTGCGGCTCGGCGTAGAGAAAATCGTCCATCGCGACGACGTCGTCAGTGCCGCCGTCGCCGATGCCGGCGGCGAGGGCGACGGTTCCGCTCGTGATGCGCACTTTGGCGATGCGCTCGCCCGCGTCAAAGGTGGCGCCCAGGAAGGAGAGCCCGTTGTCGAACGTCGAGGCGAAGATTGGCGCGCCGAGCGAGACGCCGCCGGCGTCGAAGAATTCCAGGCTCGTTCCACCGGCATTGTCGACGTCAGTGAAAACTGCGCCGAAGCCTTTGACAGTTGCTGGCTGCGAAGTGCCAGGCACGACAAATCGCACTTCCATGACGTTCGTGCCGACGACCGTGAAGAGGCGTTCGGCCGAGAAGGTTTTGAATTGCGTTTCGTACGGCGCGTTGATATCGCCGAAACGAACCGGCGTCGTCGTGGGATTGCCGGCCTTGGCGCTGACGGAGAAGCCGGCGCCGAGCGTTTCGAAGATCACGCCACGCGGCGAGTTGACGTTGAAGAAATCGGCGGGGAGGGCGTTCGGCGCGGCGAAGTTGTCCGGGACGCCGTCCCAGTTGATTTCGCGCCGTCCGGCTGCGGCGCTGCCAGGCGTGCCGCCGTTGACGGGATCGCCCAGGTCGACGCGGAATTCATCGACGACAATTTGCAGATCGTCGGGCGTGGCGCCGGCGCCGGAACGAATGACCGCGGCGAGCAAGCGGCGCTCTTCCAGGGATTCGGCGAGCATTTTCCGAGGGCGGCGTTTGTTGGAGAGCTGCGTTTTCCGAGCGTTGTGCTGTGTCATCGTCTTCCAATGCATGGTTGCCAATCTCTCGCCTGAACGAACATTTACGAAATGGCCACAACCGCGATCGACATACTGCCAAAAGCAGCGTTCCTCGGTGGGTCAGTTCAACGACGCGAGCGCCGCCGCCTCATCCCGCTGGGAATGCCGCTGAAATTTCAAGGGATTCGCGAATCCTCATTCTGTTCCGGGGGCAAAATGGGGGCAATTAAAATCCACCTAACCGGGACAGAATCCCTTGTTTGACGCGCAGTTTAGCGGAAATGTTCCGTTCAGATAGGATGTGCGTATCTGGCGCACTGCTGGGGCGGCGCGGCCGATCGCAAACGACGAAAAAAAGCTTGGGGCGATCGTCGCGGTCTGATAGACTGGAAGGGTTCGCGAGGGGGAACTCTGGAACAGAGAGCAGTGGCGCCCACGAATTCTCGTGGGAAGTGACTCCGTGCAGTTCGCGCCGGGAGGGTCACGGTATGCCGATCTCAGTCACATGTCCCAATGGCCATCATCTGAAGGTCAAGGAAAAGTACGCGGGGCAAACGGGCCTCTGCCCGCATTGCCAATCCCGCGTGCTGGTGCCTTCGTTGGATGAGGACGCCGTCCTCGATTTCCTTGGGCCCGCACCGCCGCCGCCGCCGCCGGAGGATGATCCGGATTCGATGCCGGTCTACCATGAGCCCGCCCGGCCGAGTGGCGCGAGCAGTATCATGAGCGGGACGCACATCCACGGCTCGTCGATTCTGATGCGGAAGACGAAGGTCTGCCCCAAGTGCAAACATCAGATTGCCGCGAAGTTTGATCTTTGTCCGCATTGCGGTCTGTATTTCACGAATTGGGACGAGATTGAGCGTCGTCTGCATTTGCGCTGCCCGAGTTGTGCGACCGAGCATCCGATCGGGACGCAAAACTGCACGGAATGCGGGGCTTCGTTGTCGGATGCGCCGAGTGTTCCGCCGGCGCATAAGTGAGGTCGCCGCGGTGCAACTACTGGGGCTTCGTTGGACTTGTCAACGAATCGTGACGATGCCCCGGCCGGTTCGAGGTGGTTAAATCTCGTGTTCGCCCCGGCCCCAGGCACCCGCGTTTTGGATTGGTGTCGTCGGCCGCCCTGTTGGGGCTACCCGGGTTTAGTTGGCACGTTTTCCAGGGGTTCGCTTCGCTCACCCCTGGCTACTGACGGTCGCCCCTTTGGGGCTAGCTTGCCGTCGGGAATAGCTTTCTGTTGGGGCTAACTTTCTGTTGGGGCTGGCTGGCCGCTGGGGATAGCTATCGCACGAGCATGGCGGCAATTAGAATTGCCGGGAGCGGCGATTTCGCCGTCCTGCCTGTCATGCCGCCTGCGCTTCCCCGCCTGATTTGGAGCCCCTGCCATGTTCGCCCGTTTGTCGTTTGCCTTGGTCTTTGCTTGCGCGCTCTGCGGCGCGGGGCAACTCTTCGCCGACGTTCCCAGCGAGGAGGAGAAGGGGGAAGGCTTTGTGAGCCTGTTCAACGGGGAATCGCTCGACGGCTGGATCGGCGATACGGAAGGCTATGCCGTGGAGAACGGCGCGATCGTTTGCAGTCCGGATCGCGGCGGGAATGTGTTCACGAAGGGTGAATACGCGGATTTCGTGCTGCGTTTCGAGTTCAAGATGGAGCCGGGGGCGAACAATGGCCTCGGGATCCGCGCGCCGACCGATCAAGGAGACGTGGCCTATACCGGGATGGAATTGCAGATTCTGGACGACGGGCACGAGACGTATAAGGACATCCGCGACTATCAGGCGCACGGTTCCGTGTATGGGATCGTCGCGGCGAAACGCGGCCATTTGAAGCCGGCCGGCGAATGGAACGAGCAGGAAGTGAGCTGCGTCGGCCGCAAGATCAAGATCGTGCTAAACGGCGAGACGATCGTTGACGCCGATCTTGATGAAGCCACGAAGGACGGCACGCTGGACCACCGCGATCATCCCGGCGTGAAGCGCACGACGGGACACATTGGGTTTCTGGGGCACGGGGCGCGGGTGGAGTTTCGGAATTTGCGGGTGAAGGAAGTGAAGTAGCGGGGAATGACGAATTTCTAAAGCTGAATGTCGAGTCAAATTTGAATGACGAAGCTCGAATGGGTCGAGCGAGTAGCGGGCTTGGTTCATTCGTCATTTAATTATTCGACATTCTTTCGTCATTCGGATTTCTTCATTCGTCATTCATCACCGCCGGCCTTCTCGTCGTGGGGCGTTGGGCTGTTAGTTCTTTCGGCAATGGACCGACGACGTAGAGGGTTGGGTCGTCGATGATCCATTCGGTCGTCCAGTTCCGGCCGTCGGCCTGGTTGGCGACGTTGAAGAAGAACGTGCTGAACTGGCGAGCGCGGTAGCCGTGGGCGTAGTAGGAGGCGATGAAGTCTTCCTCGGTGAGGTCGTCGACGCCTTCGCCCGCGTAGTAGTGGACCATGCCGTCGGCGGTGCAGGACATGCCGAAGGTCCACCAGCCGGGCGTGATCGCCGGGCCGGCCGTGTCGCCGCGATTGCTGGCGCGGAGCACCAGGTTGGCGCTCGGGCCTTGGGAACGCTGCGTGCCCCGCGGATGATATTGGACGAAGATGCCGGGCCAGAACTTTTCCAGTTCCTTGTTAGCTTGTTTCGGCGCGGATCCACGCAGGCTGAGCCGGAAGCCAAAGGAGAGGCCGTCGCGTTGTTCCCATTCCTCGAACGGCGGCACGTAGACTCGAACGACAGCGCTCGGCGAGCTGGAAACGGGAATCAAACCGCCGACCCGGGCGCTGCAACTGGCGTGCAGGTCGTCCTGTTGCACTTCTTTGGTGCGGCGACCGGGGATGCCGGTGTCGAGCGACGTCATCAATAACGACCCTTCGCTGCCGGGCAGGCCGCCTTCG
Source organism: Pirellulales bacterium (assembly GCA_022844585.1). Taxonomy (GTDB): domain Bacteria; phylum Planctomycetota; class Planctomycetia; order Pirellulales; family JALHLM01; genus JALHLM01. Next base: position 7,791 of record JALHLM010000039.1, read on the forward strand.
GGCGTGGCAACGCGTTCCAGGACGTCCGGCTGGCCGCGACCGGTGCCTTCTTTGAAGCGGCCGTTTTTGGCGCGACCGTACGGTTTGCGGCGTTGGCCGTCGATATCGTGGCTGCTTTTCTGGCCGTTGAATTCGTAGGACCAATCGGCCTTCTCGAAGTTATCGCCGACGCTCGTGATCTTCCGGCCGGTGCCGGGAACGACTGGTTCGGCGCGCAGCTCGGCGGCCTGGAATTCCATCAGCCCAAGGCCGGCTAAGATCACCAGGCCCAAGCAGTTGCGCGACATTGTCGACCTCGATCGTGTGCTCGATGGCGCTCGCCGCCGCTATGGGCGGCAAAGTGGTTACCATCGTCAAGATCGGCAAATTGGGCGCGCTGCCTTGGCGAGGTCGGGGCGCACTGGAAAAGTCTGCGCAGAGTTCCAGGCGATCGGGCTGAATGCCCCAGGGAAGGCCTCCGCCGACTGACTTGTGTTCACGAGATTCTGATGGCGTAAGGATGCATACGCGTAAGTCGGCCGCCCCGTTGGGGTTACCGACTGCCACGGCCATCGAGTCCAGGGGTTTCGCTTCGCTCAACCCCTGGCTACTGACGGTCGCCCCTTTTGGGGCTTGGAAATATGCGCGCGATGACCGATTTGGGATGAATCACTGGGGGCGTTCAGAACTTCCAACGGTAATCGCTCGCCGCTCATCTGGCCGAAGAGCAGGTCGGCGGCCGATTCCTTGGCGGCGTTGCGTTCCGACTTGCGGCGGGCCAGCAGTACTGGCGCGCCGCCGAGCGTCAGCCTGGTGCCGTCGACCGACACGGCCACGGTGTGTGAATCGAGCATTCGTGACGTGGAAATCGATTGCGGCGCGCCGACCAACGTCGTGAGCGACGGCGAACCGTTCGACGAAGCGCCGAAATTGTTGCGGACGTTGTTCAGGTCGGTAACCGAAACCACACCGTCGCCGTTCGTGTCGCCGATCGCTGCGGCCCCCGTGGCGCCGAACGAATTGCGGACGTTGTTCAAGTCGGCGATGTTCACTTCGCCGTCGCCGTTCGTATCGCCGAGCAGTGTTGTTTCCGCTTCGACGGTGAGCACGAACGCCTCGTTGGTGGTCAGCACGCCGTCAGTAACCATGATGGTGATCGTCGCCGTGCCGGTCTGATCCGCCACGGGCGTTACCACCAGCGTGCGATTCGCGCCCGTGCCGCCGAACACTAACCCGAAATTGCGAACCAGCGTGGGATTGGAAGAAACGGCCGAGACAAGCAGACTGCCGAGCGGACTGTCCAAATCGCCGATCGTGAACTCGATGACGTCCGTCGAGGTGTTTTCCTGGATCGTGATATCGCCGATCGGTGTAATCGTCGGGGGGTAGCTCACGTCCACCACGGTTAGCACGAATGATTCTTCCACGGATGTCGTGCCGTCGCTGACCGTCAGCGTGATCGTGGCCGTGCCGAACGTGTTGGCTTCGGGCGTGACCGTGACCGTGCGATTCGCACCGCTGCCCCCCAGGACGATGCCCAGGTTGCGCACCAAGGTCGGATTGGAGGAGACTGCCGAGACCGTCAATGATCCGGCAGCCGTTTCTGGATCGCCGACTGTGAACGCGAGGGGCGCGGTCGACGTATTCTCATCGATGGAAAGGTCCGCGATCGCGGAGATCGTCGGCGGATCGTTCACGGGGTCTACGGCGAGTTCGAAGTCCTCGATCGCCACGGCCGTTCCGTCGCTCAAGGTGATCGTAATGATGGCGGCGCCGCTGACGTTGCCCGCTGGCGTGACGGTGACGGTGCGACTCGCTCCTGATCCGCCGAAGACGATGTTCGCCAGCGGCACCAGATTGGTGTTCGAGGATTCCGCGGTGAGCACGAGCGAGCCGAGCGCTGTTTCCACATCGCCGATCGTAAAGGCGATCGCGCCGGTGTTGCCGTCTTCGGGAATGGAACGGCTGGCGATGGCCGAGATGGTGGGCAGGTCGTTGATCGGGTTGACGGTCACCACAAAGGTCTCCGTGACCTGATCGTCGCCATCGTCCACGGTGATCGTGATCGTCGCGGAGCCGAATTGATTGCCGGCCGGCGTGACGACCACGCTGCGATTCGCGCCCGTGCCGGAGATGACGATGTTGGCATTGGGGACGAGCGTGGTGTTCGACGACGAGCGCGTAACGGTCAGACTGCCGGCGGGCGTTTCCACGTCGCCAATGGTGAAGACAAGCGACGGCGTGGCACCGTCTTCATCGATCGTGAGACTATCGATGGCGGAAATCGTCGGCAGATTGTTGGGGGCAAAATCGGTGTCGCCAGGCGTGGCTTGTTCGCCGCCCCAGCTCGTGGAAAAATCGCCGAAGGCGGTCGTCGCGAGGCGCGTGAGCGAGTCTCCGCTGGCATTGGGCAGTTGCGGCCACGGGGCGACGTTGTCGTACTTCACCTGGTCGACCAGCAGGTAGGGGATCAACTCGGGTTGATTCGCGGGCGGTTCATCCGGCCTTTCGAGCCGGACCGTGCCGTCGTTGTTGGGCAATGAAAGCGGATCATAGGGACCGACGAGGTCCACTTCTTGCCCAATGCCGTAGTGCGTGCGGAAGGCGTTTGCTTTGACGGTATCGGCCGGATTGAAACGGACGATGACCAAGGCCTGAAGCGGGTCAATGGTCTGTCCCGCGGCGAACACCAGGTCGACGCCGCCGCTGATGCGCCAGTTGCTGAGATCGATTGGATTGGCGGTGTTGTTGTAGAGTTCGATGAATTCCAGGTCGTCGTCGCCTGCCGCCGCCAGCGGGTTGTACATCACCTCGCTGATCAAGACGGGGCCGAACAACGGTCCGCTGTTCGGTCCACCGAGCGTGACTTCCGTCATGGGGAACAACTCGCCCGTGCCGTTCGGCCAGCGTCCGAACGAAACGCCGTTCGCGGCCGCGCCGAATTCGCCGCGATCCGCGAAACGCAGGAGCTTGCCCGAAGTGTTCGCGGCCAGCAGCCAGGTGTCGTCTCCCTCGGCGGCGGAGAACGAAAAATCATTCGGGCCGGGATTGCTGGGGTTCGGATTGAAATCATCCTCGTCGTACACGAGGTAGCCGTGGGCCGGGATGATGGTGTTGTTGGGGATGCGGAACTTGGCGTAGTTGTTATTCGAATCGCTGAGATACCAGCCGCCGACATTGATGGACGCGTTGGTGGTGTTGTAAAGCTCCACCGCGTCCTTCTGGGGCAGGTCGGTATGCGTCAGCACCTCGTTGACGACGATGTCGGTGAAATTGCCAATGCCGGCCTTGCCTGGGGAGCCGTCGTATTCGGTGCTCGGCCGCCAGTTTTGCGGATCGTTGTAGTCGCCGGTGACGCTGATGACTTCCAGCGAGCTGCCGTTGCCGTCCGCGCGTCCCGGCCAGGCGCCACCATCGTCAAAGGTGAAGTTGTCGATGTCGTTGCCGTTGCGGGCTTTGACCGTCAACTGTTCGCCGCCGTTCGCCAGGCCGCCCGTGAAGACGCCGGCAATGGGCAAGTCGGTTCCATAGCGCATTTCGAAGGCAGCCCGATTGCTGACGATCAGCACATACTTGCCGGGGTCGAGCGAAACGATGTCAGAGCCCGAGAAGTTGAATGTCAGTCCGACGAACTCCACGCCGGCCAGATCGATGGCCTGGCCGCTGGTGTTGCGCAATTCGACGAACTCGAAATCGTTCTCGCTGAGGAATCCCGCGGCGACTTCGGCGGGGGTCGGCTCGGACGGATTGTAGTTGAGTTCGGTGATGGTGAAATTCGATGCACTGGCCGGCGTGCCGATGAAGTATTCCGCCGTGGCCATCGCGGACCAGTCACCGCCCTGTAGCGTGCGGGCGTTGACGATCGCGCTTTCCGTCAATGACGTACCGGAGCCGACGGAATAGGAATCGAGCTGCGCCTCGATGAAGAAATCGGTCTCGCCGGCGGAGACGTTCAAGCCGTGGATCGCGAGGACGTTGGCGCCATTGATGAGGTGCTGGCGGAAGTTGCTGATGTCGATGGTTTCGAAGACGACGGCCTGTTGATCGGCGCGGCTGACCGTGGCGGTGCTGCTGAACGTCGGACTGGCCGGGGCGTTGCGCTCGGCCACTTTCACGCCGTTCAAGTAGGCGATGAAGCCGTCGTCGTATTTCATTTGCAGGTTCAAGGCTTGCACGCTGCTCACGGATGACGCGTTGAACGGCATCCGTAAGTAGGCGCCTGCACGGACGTTGTGCATCGACGCCTGAATGTCCGTTTCGATCAGCGGATCGAAGTCGAAAGGAATCGCCGTGGTCGTGGTGCTCCAGCCGAACGTGCCGTTCTGCAGAATCTGGAAGTTGCCGTTGAATCCGCCTTGTGAACCGGACGCCAAGGAAAGCTCCAAGGAGTCGCCGCCGCCGGCTTCGTAGAAATCGAGTTGGATAGTCGTCGTCAACGGCGAGCCAGACACGGTGAACGTGCCGCCGGACTGACCGTGACCGCGCGGCGAAGAGTACGAAAAGCCATTCGTCGGCTGCGTGCCGTTCTGGTTGAAGCGGCTGGTGAAGGTGGTGTTCGGGATCGTGAGTCGGAAGCCGTCGTCGCTACCGACGGCCAGGGTCCAGGTGCCGACCGGAATGGTGATCGTGGCGGTAGCGCGGATGGCGTACTGCTCGCGGTCCACGGTGCCGGGCACGGCCAGATTCGGAGGCGAGCCGAAATCTCCGGGATCCCCGAGATTCACATAGGACATGACGGTGGAGGTGTCCGAGGCGATGGTGAATCCGCTCGTATTGCCGTTGAGCAGATTGGACGCCGTGTTGATCGAATCGATGTTGCCAGAGCTGGTGTCCAAAGTTCGTACGGTGAAGCCCGGGCCGCTGGAGATGGTGCCGGTGTCGAACCCGATGGGCATGGGGCCGCTGGACCAACTGTTGTGGTTGAAGCCGGGCTGCTGCCAGGCGCCTTCGGTGCCGTCGGGGACGCGCCAGCGGGCGCTTGTGCTTGACGAGACGTAGGTGGCGACGTTGTTGTAGGCGATGGCATCGGGGGAGATGCCGCCGCCGGGGAGTCGCGGGTCGCTGCCGTCGATGGTGTAGTAGATCACACCGTCGATCGTGGCAAACTCGATGTCATGGCCGCTGGGAACGTTGCCGCCGTTGGGCACATGCACGGGCGGATCGATGTCCGGGTAAAGTCCGTCCTGCTTGAGTTGATTCAGCACGACGTTCGTGCGCGCCGGGAAATAGTTGTTGACGATGCCATTGATGGTGTTTTGCCAGTCGGCCTTGGTGAACGCCGGCTCGCGCTTCGAGTCACCCCAACGGGCTGACTCGGCGATGATCGGCAGGTCAAGTTCATTTTTGCGCGCGTTGAAGCGAGCCGCATTGGCGGCCGGCGTCAGCGCACCGCTGCCGAAGAACGTTTGTTGAACGCGATCGGCCACTTCCAAGCGAAAATCCTCGCTCTCCCAGAGCTGCTGGAAGATCCATTGCGGATTGGCATGCTGGAACTGCGCGCCTGCGGGAAAGGGCCCGGTGCGGTCCTCGTTGACGTTCAACAACGTGTGTTCGTTGTCGTGCGCGAAGAAGCGCCAGCCTTCGTCGCCGGTGCGATCGCGCAGGCCGTACCAGTTGTTGATCGCGCTGTTGCCGAGGAAGTTCGAGATCGGGGCGTCCAGGTTGCCGCCGTAGATGATCGCGAGCATGTAGTCGATCAAATTGCGGCTATCCAAATGCACGGCGTAGTTCGGGTTGCGCGTGCCGTCCGGGTTGAGTCCCTTGAGCTTCTGATAGAGTTCGAAGCGTTGCGCTGCGTTCGCCGCGTTCGCAACCGCGTTGGCGCCTTCCCAGAAATCTTGGAAGGCTTCCAGGTTGCCGTCCGTGGCCTGAAGCGTATAGGGCCCGGCCTCGGCTTTGACCACGTCGTAGTTGTCCTTCTCGCCGCCAAAATAGCTGGCCGCGAAGGCCGCTTCCGAGCGTTCCTGGGATTGGAACAAGCCCCAGTAGATGCCGTTGATGAACAGGTGATGGTAGCGGCTGCGCGTGTAGGGATCGCCGAGGTCGCGCTGCAGATCGCGCGAGAACACGTCCCGGTTCATGGTGTTTTGACTGTCGCCCCCGAACGACCAGGAATAGTTCTGCGCGGTACGCAGATCCATGTTCTCGAATTCGTCGACCCCCTCGTTGCCGAACCAGGCGTAGTTCAAATCTCCTTCGTACTCATCGCGGAAGAACAACCGAAAGGCATGCTTGGGGTTGTCTCCGGTACGACTGAAACCGCCGCGGATGCGAATGCCGGCGTCGATCTGAAAGCCTTGCGTGCCGTCTGGGTGAATCAATTCCACCGACGCCGCGCGCTCCCATTGACGTCCTTCGCCGCTGGCGTTGACGTAAATGCCCGTGGAGGGATCGAACAAGTCGTCCAAATCCATGACGACGGAAACGGACGAGATGTCGAGCAGCGCATCGTCCACCAGCGGACCATAGGTGCCGTGGTTGACGATGTCCGGGTCCATCCCGTAGTCCATATCCTGGCCGTTTACGCCGCTTGCCGCCCAGCCCGGACCGGGGACCTGCCCAGTGGGCTGTTGGGTCAGGACGTTGCTCATGAAGAGGTAAGTGGCCGTCTCAGCGCGCGAAGGCTCGAAGCCCGACTTGAACGCGGCGGCGCGAATTGTGCGCGTGGTGTTGACGGTGATCGGCGACGAATAGAGCGTGCTGGAGGCCGTCGGCATGGAGCCGTCGGTCGTGTAGCGAATTTGCGCACCGGGCGTGGTGGTTGTCAGCGTCAAGGGGAACGACGAGGTTTTCCAACCGTGCTCCACGCTGAACGTGGGCGCCGCGACGAAATCGACGAAGCCGGTGGAGGGATTGAAGTCTCCCGGCGAGGCTTGTTGAAAATAGCGCAACTGGCCGTTGGTGGCGGTGATTTCCGAGAGCTGCGCCGTGAGCAAAAACTCGTTGCTGTTGATAGCTTCGTTCAGACCATGGATTGCCAGGATGTTCGTCTGACCGGCGACCAGGAGTCCGATGTGCTCCGAGATATCAATGTTCTCTTCCAGCACGGCCAGACTTTCCGCGCGATCGCTGGAGGCCAACGTGTTATACGCCACGCTGGCCGGCGCGTTGCGGCGCGCGACTTCCGTGCCGTTGAGATAGACGACGATCGCGTCGTCGTAACGCACGCGCAGCGTCAACGAATCCAACTCGGCCGGATTGGCGACCGTGAACGGCGCCCGCATGTAGACCGTCGACTTACTGTTGTGCATGCTGGCTTCGACATCGGTGTCGATGTAGTTGCCAAAGCCCACTCCACCGCCGCCGGAAGGATCGGTCTCGACGGCCAGGCCGCCGGCGCCCGTGTTGCCAACCAAATCGAAATTGGCGTTGTAGGAACCGTGCGCGCCTTGTGCGGCGAACAGTTCGACCGCCGCGCCGCCGCCGCGCTCAAAGAACAGCAACCGGATCGGATACTTCCCGGCCGCCGGGAAATTGAAGGTCTGAAGCGTATCCGATGCGCCGCGCAGGCAATCGCATTGCGTGGTGAAGTTGCCGACTTGCAGCTTGAAACCGTCATCGCTGTTGACGCCGAAGGTCCATTGCCCGGCCGCGGGAATCGTGATCGTGCCGACGGATTCGGTGATGAAATCCTCGGTATCATTGCCGACTGCGCTACCGGGAAATGGCAGGTCGCTGGAAAAATGTCCGGTACCGCCGTTCTCCAGAAAGTTCACAACCGGCGTGATTTGCGTGACGACGCTCACCTGTTGCGAAGGAGTAACGAGCAAGGTCTCGGCTTCCGACAACGACGATACCGAGCCGTTCGACTTGACCTTCTTGGTCGTCATGCCCGGCACGGCCACTTCGTAGCCGATCGCCGTCGTGGCGTTGGTGAAGGCGAAGTCGTTGAAGGTGCGTTGCGTCCAGTTTGGTTCCAGATTGTTGTTCGCTGGGAAGAAGATCTTTCCCGTGCCCCCTTCGGCGACCAGATCGGTGATCGCAACGCTTTGTTCCACGCCGTATGACACGTCCGGATACTGCTGCCCGAACGTGGGATCGAACGCGGAGACGATCTGGATTTGGTTGTTGCTGGGATTGCGGCGCGTGAGCGCGAGGTACTCGCCGTCGCCGGAGATGCCGAAGTTTGTGTGGAGTTGCTGGCCCGCGACGGCGCGATCTTTATTTGATGCAAAGACGACGAGGAAGTTGCCGGCCGTCAGCGTTTGCGACGGGAACTCCCATTTGTCGAGTTCGGTTGCGTCGTCGGTCAGATACCAATCGTTAAGATTGAAATCGTCGGGACCGGGATTGTAGATTTCGATCCAGTCGGATCGGTCGCCGTCTTCGTCCTGAATGCCGGACTCATTGAGCGCCATGAATTCGGTGATTAACGGCAAACCATCCATCACCCAGCGGGCTTCGAGCCGTTCGACTTGCGAGCCTTGCTTCTTCGGACGGGAATGTGTCGGGCGCATAGATTCAGACTTAGAAGGGAGTGGTGGGCGCGAATTTCTCACCTCGGCGCGGACACGGTTCCGCCAGCGACGCTATCAAGAGGTCGCCGCGCGTCCCGCCGAGTCTGTTCCGGCACCTGACAAGGCGAACGAAAGGGCCAATCCGACCAGTTCGGATTGCCTGTCAGGCGCTACAAGGTCAAAGGGGATCAGCCAGTTCGGATGGAATTCCGACGAAATGAGCCGCCTTCCTGTTCCTTATAAACGGAATTTTAGTTTCCGACAAGAAAATTGTTAAGACTGTGCGCGGCTGCCGACTTTTCGTAAGGCATTTTCGGCGTGACACTTACAGCAAAGGGCCAGACGCACCACCCCCCAGAGGTATAGGGCGTTACGGGGCAGGCCGAAAATCCCGCCGCGGCCCCATCATCCGACCATTGCCAGATTTGGTCACGTTCCGGTAGACTACGGGTTTTCGCCGTCCAGGAAGTGGGCGGCGATGCGCTTTCACCCGAACCGTGACACGCGATGTTTGAGTCGTTACAGCAAGGACTTAGCTCAGCGTTTAAGACGCTGACCGGTCAGGCCAAACTGACCGAATCGAACATGCGCGAAGGTCTGCGCCTGGTCGAGCAGGCCCTGCTGGAAGCCGACGTCAGTTTCCGCGTCGCCAAAGACTTCACCGCCCGGGTGGCGGAGCAGGCAGTCGGGCAGCAGGTGCTGGCTTCGTTGAATCCCGGCCAGCAATTGATCGGCATCGTGCATAGCGAGCTGGTCAGTTTGATGGGCCCGGTCGATCACGAAATCCTCGCCCGCAAAGACATAACCGTCTTGATGATGTGCGGTCTGCAGGGGTCAGGAAAGACGACCACCTGCGGCAAGCTGTCCCGGTATCTGCGCGAACGCAAGCAGCGGCCGATGATGGTCGCCGCCGACTTGCAACGCCCCGCGGCCGTGCATCAATTGCACGTGCTGGGCGACCAATTGGGCGTGCCCGTTTACTCTGAGGATGGCGCGACCGACCCGGTTCAGGTTTGCCAGAACGCCTTGGCCAAGGCCAAGAAGGAAGGCGCCAACGTCCTGATCTTGGATACGGCCGGGCGGCTGCACATCGACGAAGAGTTGATGGGGCAGCTGAAACGGATCGACGCGAAATGCCAGCCGGACCAGGTAATGTTGGTCGTCGACGGCATGACGGGCCAGGACGCGGTGAACAGCGCCAAGGCGTTCAACGATGCCTTGGAGCTCGACGGCGTGATCATGACCAAACTCGACGGCGACGCCCGCGGTGGTGCGGCGCTGTCGGTCAAAGCCGTCACCGGCGTGCCGCTCAAGTTCATTGGCGTCGGGGAACATCTCGACGCGCTCGAGGAATTCCATCCCGATCGGCTGGCCGGCCGCATTTTGGGGATGGGCGATATCGTCTCGCTGTTCGAGCAGGCGCAGCAGAAGTTCGATCAGGACGAGATGCTGCTGCAGGAGGAACGACTCCGACAAGGCGAATTCACGCTCGACGACTTCCGCAAGACGATGGCCCAAGTGCGCCGTTTGGGCCCGCTGCAAAAAGTGATGGGCATGATCCCCGGCATGAGCGGCCTGGCGAACATGATGGCCAATAACGAGGACGCCGAAAAGGACATGCAGCGCTTGTTCGGCATCATCGATTCGATGACGCCGGAAGAGCGCCGTAACCCGAGCAAGACAATCGACGCCAGCCGCCGACGACGGATCGCGGCGGGCGCCGGGGTCGAACCGGCGGAGGTCAGCGGCCTCGTCAAGCAGTTCGACGGCATGGCCGACGTGATGAAGTCAATGACCGGCATGGGGGTCAAGGATCGCTTTAAGAAGATTCAACAGCTGCAAAGCGGCGGGCTCTTGGATCCCGGATCCCGCCTCGCGCGGGAGAAAAAGGGGACCGGCAAGCGGCTCACGTCCGACGAACGCAATAAGCTCAAGAAACAACGAGAAAAAGAACTGCGCCGCAAGAAGCGCGAGCAGAGGAAGTAACTCAATGATGAATGCAGAATGATGAATGATGAATTGGGTGCTGTTCATCATTCATCAGTCATCATTCTGCATTCATCGTGACACCGCATTCACCATTTGAACCTGGAGAGATACTGTCGTGGCCGTACGCATTCGCATGAAACGATTGGGGCGCAAGCATCGCCCGTTCTTCCGCATCTGCGCCACCGACTCGCGCCGTCCGCGCGACGGGCAGGTGATCGAAGAGTTGGGCACTTACGACCCGATGATCACCGACACCGACGCTCGCGCCTTGCTGAATGGCGATCGTATCCAGTATTGGATCGGCGTCGGCGCTCAGCCGAGCGACAAGGTGAAGGTATTGATTCGCAAGTACGGTCTGAACGGCACGCACGTGCCCGCGCAGCAAGCGGCGCGCGAGCGTCTGGCGATGCCGAAGGTCGTGCCGCCGGCGCCGAAGCCGGTCGAGATCGTCAAGAAGGCCGCTCCGGTCGCGGAAGCACCGGCCGAAGCGCCCGCCGAGGAAACCGCGGCTGAATAAGCCGCGTGAGCGCCATGCGATTCGACGTGCTGACCCTATTCCCGGAGATGTTCCCGGGCTACCTGGGGCAAAGCCTGTTGAAGCTGGCGATCGATCGCGGCCTGGTCGAGGTGCGGCTGCATAACATCCGCGATTGGGCCGAAGGAAAGCACAATACCGTGGACGATCGTCCCTTCGGGGGCGGGCCCGGCATGGTGCTGATGGTGGAGCCGGTCATCAAGTGCATCGAGGCGGTCCGTGCGGAGACGGAATCGCCGGGGCATTTGGTGATGTTGACCCCGACGGGTCGCCGGCTGAGCCAGGCGGTGATCGAGGAGTTGTCG
>JALHLM010000040.1 GCA_022844585.1 Pirellulales bacterium
GCCCGGCGGCCAAGTCTCACTGGTATGAGCGAGATGGATGAGATTCGTGCCCTCTTGGCGAAGCGCGAGCCGATTTACGCGGAGTTAGCGGAACTGACCATCGACACCGAGTCGAAGTCGATCGCGGAGTTGGCCAACGAGATCGTCGCGGCCTGGAACCTTCCCCTTGCGGCGGAGGCGCCGTGAGCGGCTGGATGTTGCTCCTTGTCGCCGGACTCGGGCTGATCGCGGGAGCGATCGCCAATCACTGCGTCGAACGTTGGAGCGAAGCGCCGCGCGGGATCAATCCTTGGCTGAAATCGCGCACGGACGCTAAGGCAGCGACTCTTGCGGGCAAGCTTCCGGTCGTCGGTTGGTGGCTGCGGCGCGGCGAGCTCAACGCGATCGCCCGCGGAGCGTGGATTCGCCCGCTGGTCGTGGAACTACTGACGGCGGCGCTGTTCGTGCTGCTGGCCTGGCTGCCAGGCAATCATTCCAACTACCTCGCGCCGCTCATTCGCTGGGGCAACGATATCGCGGCGATCGGCCCCTGGCCCGCTGGTACGTGGCTGTATCCCGTGGACACGACGTGGCATTGGGCGCAGTTCGTCTCGCATGCGCTGTTGATCACGTTGATGTTGATTGCCTCGTTGATCGACTTTGACGAGAAACTCATTCCGGATCAAATCACCGTGCCAGGCACGCTCCTCGGATTGATCCTGGCCGCGGCCTGGCCGCGCACGCTGCCGGTCGGTATTGCCACGACCGTGAATGGCCGCGCGGAAACGGCGATGCTGAACCTCGCCACGCCCAACGATTGGCCTTCGTGGCTGGAAGGCGCGCCGCACGCGCTTTCGTTGGCGCTCGCGCTCGGGTGCTTCGCCGTTTGGTGCGCCGCCTTGTTGCCCTGGTACTTTCGCCCCGGCCGCGCCTGGCGCAAGTCGCTCGCGCTGACCTGGTCCGGCATGCGCCGCGGGGGCAACCCTTGGGCGTGGCTGGGCTTCATGGCATTCCAGATGGCGCTCATTAGTCTCGTTTGGTACGGCGGCGGCGAACGCTGGCAGGCGCTCGTTTCGTCACTCGTCGGCCTGGTCGCGGGCGGCGGGCTGATTTGGGTCACGCGGATCGTCTCCGGCCGCGTGCTGGGGCGCGAAGCGCTGGGGTTCGGCGACGTGACGCTGATGGCCATGATCGGCGCGTTCATCGGCTGGCAGGCCTGCGTGCTGGTGTTCTTCATCGCACCGCTGTTTGCGCTCGTCGTGGCGCTCGGGCAATTGCTCCTGCGCCGCGAGACGGAGATTTATTACGGCCCGTTCCTCGCGCTGGCCGCGCTGTGGGTCATTCTCCGTTGGCCGGAATGGTGGAACTGGGCCGGACTGCTGTTCGGCATTCCCTGGCTTGTTCCCTGCGCCCTGATGACCTGCCTGGCCCTGCTGTTCGTGTTACTCTACGCGGTCCGCATCATCAAAGAAACAGTGCTTGGCTGGCTGGGAGACGGGGCGAAATGACGAATGTCGAAATCCGAATGACGAATGAATGTCGAATGCTTGAATGACGAATGGACCAATGCGGTTCAGTGCTTACCCCTCCTCATTCGACATTCAGTCATTCGGATTTGATTCGACATTCGGATCTAGAAATTCGTCATTCACCCCGCCCGCGTACAATACCGACGTCGAACTCGCACAGCGCCTTTTGTACTTCCCCGATGTCCAATATTCTCCTTGGCGTGACCGGTTCCGTGGCGGCGATCAAGACGCCGGAGTTGCTGACTGCGCTCCGGGCGCGCGGGCATGAGGTCCGCGTCGTCGCGACTCGGGCGGCGTTGTATTTCTTTGATCCCACCGGCTGGCCGGACGGCACGCTCGTCACCGATGACGACGAATGGCCGCGCCGCGGCGCCGGCGAGCGTTACCAGCGTGAAGACCCGGTGCTGCACATCGAATTGCGGCGGTGGGCCGATGCGCTGGTGATTGCGCCGCTCGACGCCAACACCTTGGGAAAGCTGGCGGCTGGACTGGCCGACAACTGTCTGACCTGCGTCGCGCGTGCCTGGGACGTGCGGCGACCGGTGATCGTGGCCCCCGCGATGAATACGCACATGTGGGAACACCCCGCCACGCGCCGGCAATTGGCGCAGCTGGCCGCCGACTACGGCGTGCCGATCGCGCAGGAAAATGACGTGGACGCCGTCCTCGCAGCCACACAGGCGCACCGCGGCACGTTGACGATCGTCCCGCCACAAGTCAAAGAACTGGCCTGCGGCGACGTCGGCCTGGGCGCGATGGCCGACGTGGAAGCCATCGCCCTCGCCATGCAGGCGGCGCTCAACTCGGTGTGAACCGCCGAGGCGCGGAGACGCAGAGTGGGGAGAGAGGGGAGGAGGGGGGAGCAGAGTGCACACCGCGCGTGGACAATGCGATGTCCGTCTTTACGCCGAAATGATTGTTGATGAGTCATCGCATGCTGGAATAACCACGCCACTGTGGTCGAAACTCGTTCGCGCCGTGATGTGAATTCGGATCCTCCGCCGTTCTCTCCCCGTCTCTGCGACTCCGCGGTAAAAGTTGGCAGAACTTTGTTGCTTGCAATTGGGACGCGGACGCGTAAAGATCAAGGCGCTTAGGGGCAGTTCGCGCGCAGCCATTGACGAGACACCATGAACATTTCCCGTTCGGTTAGTTATGCCGTGGGTATTTTACTCAAGGTCGCCCAAGATGGCGGCGATGGTCCGCTGACGGCGGCGCAAATCGCGAAGGGGGCGAAGTTTCCGCCGCGATTTCTGTATCGCGTGTTGCGCCGCCTGGTCGACGCCCAGTTGCTGCGCGGCGTTTCGGGCCCGGGGGGCGGCTATTTGCTGGCGCGACCCACGACGAAGATCAACCTCTTGGAGATCATCATCGCCGTGGAAGGTGCGCACCAATCGATGCAGCTGCACGCCGTACATCCGCGCGATCGGGGCGCGATCAGTGCCATCAACGCCGCGCTCACGAAAGAACACGCGACCATGGATCGCGGACTGAAAAAGCTGACCTTGGCGAAAATCGCCCGCGGTAAGCCCGGGAAATGAACCAGGCCTTCCGTTCTGGGAACGAAAGGCCTGGCGAGAATTCGTAGGTTGAGTTTGAAGTTTTCAGTGTTCAGTTTTCAGTGTTGGGATGCGAAGCATTTCACTGAAAACTGAACACTGAAAACTTCAAACTCTTCCCCATGACAATTTCTTAGGCCATCGACTTCAGGGCCTTCAGCGCGAGGACCTTGACCTTGTTGTAGGCCGGCTTCGCGGGGCGATCTTGCAGTTCGCCGGTGAACGGATTCTTGACGTTCTTCTGCGCCGGGCGGGCGGGGACCTTCTTCTTCACGATCTTGATCATGCCCGGGATCTGGAACACGCCGGATCCGCGATTGCCCATCGCCTTCTTGATTTCCGTGCCGAGAGCTTCGAAGACGGCGGCCACGTCCTTCTTCGACAGTTCGGTGGCTTCCGAGATCGCGGCGAAAATTTCACTCTTCGACGGGGCCTTTACGGCCGGTTTCTTTGCAGCGGCTTTCGCCATTACGAACCCTCCTTGCGAGGTCAAAAGTGGGAAACACGAATCCGTCCGAGCGATTCGAACGGGATGATTAAAATCGACGCGTCGAAAAAAACAACCGGGTAAAACCCCGCTTTTCGCGGATTTCGGCCGATTTTTCGCGGAGTTTCCCGCGTTTTCGCGACGCGAACGTGTTGATATAGCTTGTTTTTGGCGGCTAAGCAAAGCCATCCGCGGAGAAAACCCGTATTTTTCCGCGAATACTCGTTCAGCCCGCGATTTGGTTGGGCTTTTGCGGTAAAGGCGCTATCGCTGTTTTACGCCGCCCTGGCATGTCGCGTCGCGGCTAGTTGTCGCTCCCGGAGGGCAGCTATAAGATATTGTTGTTGAATCGGTTAGGGCGATTCCCACGGCACGCCGCTGGACGACTTGGGGCGGCGACACGATGGCCCTGCGCCGGTTTCCAACGGAACGTGGCTCCCGCGACTGTGAGAGGATGCTGCTATGCCTCGCCGAATGTTGTACGCCGTGGCGCTCGTGGCGGGATGCGGTCTGTGGATTGGCGGCATCGTTGCACAACAGCCGGCCGCCCCGGCGCCGCAACCGTGGCAGGCGCTGCACGGCGCGCAGATGCGGATGCAATTGCAGCAAAAGTTGCTCCAGCAGCGCGTGCAGCGGCAGGTCATCGGCGTCGACGGCGAGATGGAAACCGGCGAAGGCTATGCGTTCCGCGAAGATCGCGAGACGCTGACCGTGCTCCGCAAAGCCGGCGAGCTGCGCGAACAAAAGCGCTTCGCCGAAGCGGTCGAAGCTTTGGGGCGCTTGCTCGAAGCGGGCGAAGATCATTTCATCAAGCCGGAGCCTGGCACGAGCATCTATCGCAGCGCTAAAACGAAGGCGCGCCAGGCCCTGGCCGACATGCCGTCCGAAGGGCGCGACAGTTACGAACTGCAATTCGGCGCGGTCGCCCGGCAATCATTGGACGAAGCGGTCGAGCGTGGCGAGATCGAGGCCGTGGCGGAAGTCGCCCGGCGTTTCTATCACACGCAGGCCGGCTACGAAGCGACGTTCCTGCTGGGCATGCACCATGCCGATCATGGACGCCCCCTGGCGGCGGCGCACGTCTGGCGCCCGCTCTTGGCCTTGGAGGAAGCGCGTAAGATCGACTTCGAACCACTGTTGAGCTTGCTCTATGCGCGGGCGCTCTTGGATTCCGGACGCACCTTGGAAGCGCAAACGCACTTGGTCGCCGCGCGGCAGCGCTATGGCGCCGTGGAAATCAACCTGGCCGGCGAAGTGCTCCCATGGTTCGAACAAGACGACCAGGCGCTCGCGTGGCTGCAACGCTTGTCGGCCGGCGCGCCGGCGGCGGCTACGCCAAATGATTGGACGCAGTTTCGCGGCGGACCGGCGCGCAACGAAGCGAGCCGTGGCGGTACGCCGCTGTTGGCCTATCGCTGGCGCGTACCGACAGCGAACGACGATCCCGCGGTGGAGCGCGCCGTCGAGCAGATGCATCGCACGTATCGCGACGAAAACCTAACCACGCTGCCGGGCTTGCACCCCTTGGCCGTGGGCAACACCGTGTTGATGCGTTCCGCGCGGAACTTGTTGGCGATCGATTTCGCCACCGGCAAGCGTCTCTGGGAAGTGCCGACGGACAATCCGTTCGAGTCACTGCCGAGCGGAACGTCGCGCACGAGCGGCCAGGATTCCTCGCAGGCGTTGTTCGAGTTATTGGAGCGCCGGCTGTGGGACGACGCGATTTACGGCACGCTCAGTAGCGACGGCAAATTGGTGTTCGCCGTCGAACCGGTCGAAAACGACGGGAGCGCCTACACCGGCCGGATCGTGCTGGGCGCGAATCCGCGGATGCAAGTGCAGTCGATGTTTGGGAACGGTCAGGATCAAACGAATCGCTTGACCGCGTTCGAGATCACGACCGGCAAGCTGAAATGGGAAATCGGCGGGCCTAAGGGGAATTATCCGCTGGAACAGGCCGGCGCGTTCTTCCTGGGACCGCCGTTGCCGCTGTTCGGCCGCTTGTACGTGTTGGCCGAGATCGAAGGCGAGATGCGCCTGCTGGCCCTGGAGGCCGCGACCGGCGCGCTTGCCTGGTCGCAACAGATTGCTGTGGGCGCACAGGAGTTCTTGAACGATCAGGTGCCACATTTGTCCGGCGCGGTTCCGTCGTATGCCGACGGCGTGTTGATTTGCCCGACGTCGGCGGGCGCGGTCGTGGCGGTCGATCTGAGCACGCGATCGTTGCTCTGGGGCGTGCACTACCCGCGGCAGTTGGAGCAGTGGATGTACGGCCAGACCCGCAACGCGCTGATTCAGATGAATCTGTTTCCCGGCGCGCGGGATGCGGAAGCGCAACTACGCTGGACCGACGCGACGGCGACAATCGCCGACGGCCGCGTGCTGCTGACCTGCCCGGATTCGGACAAGCTGGTCTGCCACGACTTGCTGACCGGCGCCAAGCTCTGGGAAGCGCCGCATGAGGATGGTCTGTACATTGCCTGCGTGGAAGACGGCCACGTGCTGTTGGTCGGCGCGACGAAGCTGCGGTCGCTCGACTTGCAAGACGGCCGGGAACGCTGGGCCCCGCACGGGGTCAAGTTGCCGGAAGGCGTCAATCCCACCGGGCGCGGGTTCCTTAGCGATCACATTTATTACTTGCCGACGTCGGCTGGCGAGGTGTTGGGGATTCGAGTCGCCGATGGCGAAACCGCTTCCGTGGCACGGCCGATGTCGTCGGTGCGTGGCGCGCGAGCTGAACGCAGTCCGCTCGGCAACTTGATCTGCCATCGCGGCTCGGTGCTCTCGCACAGTGTGGAACAGTTGGAATGCTTCGATCAACTCGACAGCTTGTCGGAACGCACGGCCGCGATCCTGGCGGCGACGCCCGACGACCCGCGAGCGCTGATGCGGATGGGCGAGATTCAACTGCAGCGGCAAGACTACGCCGCGGCGGTGGCCTCGCTGCGCCGCGCTTGGGAATTGGACGCCGATGAAGCGACGCGCAAGTTGTTGATCGACGCCTATCTCACGGTGCTGGAACAAGACTTCGCGGCGCTGCGCGATCAGCTACCGGCCGTGGAAGCCGTCGTGAAGGAGCCGGCCGAGCGCGGCGCGTATCTCCGTTTGAAGGCCGATGGTTTGGAGTCGGTGGGTGATCGCGTGGCGGCGTTTGTCGCGTATCAGGAATTGGCGGACCTGAGCGACGCCTGGTCGGACAAGGAACTGGAACCTGTCAAGCCGCATTGGGAAGTCCGCCGCGAGCGGCTGGTCCGCGCGCATCTGGAGCGGTTGCATCAAGCCGCCACGGAAGCCGGCGACGAGCCGTCCGTCAAGCAGATGTTGGCCTTGGTCGACGAAGCCTGGCGCAAGAGTGAGGCCGACGGCGCGCGCGAAAGCGTGGAGCGCTTTGTCGCCTTCTATGGCGGGTTCGCCACGGCCGATGAAGCCCGCTTCCGGCTCGTGGAAGCCCGCGCCGCTGTCGGGGAATGGCTCGCGGCGGAATTGTTGCTGATGGACTTGGAACAAAGTCCGCGGGCGGAGATCGCGCGCCGCGCCTGGGCGCGGCACGCGCAATTGCTCGCCGACGCCGGGCGTCCCGACGACGCGGCCGTGTACTACGCGCGGTTGAACGGCGAATGGGCCGGCGAACTTTGCGGACCCGAACGCACGGGCCGCCAATGGTTCGAGGCGCTGCCGGCCGAAAATGTGATTCGCACTTTAATCGACAAGCGGCCAAGCTTCCCCACGGGCGCGGTGAAGGTCGCGGAGCAAGGTCCGGAGTTCGATCCCAACAACGCCCGCACGCCGGTGGATATTGAAGGACAGCGCGGACCATTCTTCCGCACGACGTCGCTGTTCATCACGCATTCCACGCAGCGCAGTGCGGTCTCGGCCGACGACGGCCTGGGAAATAAGCTGTGGAATCTGCCGCTGCAGGACCCCTCCCAAAAGGAATTGCCGATCATCGCGCCGAACGCGGGTTTGAGCCAAGGGCGGGTGCATGGTCATCTGGCCGTCGTGTCGTATGGCTATCACTTGTTTGCGATCGATCCGCTCGGAAATCAAAAATCGAACGACCCGCGCGTCCTCTGGCGAGCGGACTTGGGCGACGGCATGCCGGGCATGGGGCGCTCGCAAGGAATCATCCAGCAACAGGCCACGCAACGCTTCGCGCCGCCTCGGTTCTACGCGGCGGATCAATTCAATCGCCGCATTGGCAACACGGCCTGCCTGGGCGAGATCGGTCTCGTGTACCAGCGCGGACGCACGCTGTGTTGCGTGTCGCCGGTCACCGGTCAGTTGCAATGGACCCGCGACGACGTCCCGCCGGGTTCCGATTTATTTGGCGACGGCGAAGTGCTGTGCGTGATCCCGCCGGGGCAAGATGCGCTCCTGTTGGACGCCGTCGACGGCCATGAGCTCGGCCGGCGCAAAGTGCCGCCGCAGGATCAGCGCGTACAAACTCAGGGGCGTTGCCTATTGAGTTGGACCGATCTGGGCGCCAAGGGCGCGCTGCGGTTCCATGATTTGCTGGAAGACCGCGAGATCTGGTCGGAGGACTTTCCTGTCCGGGCCAAGGCCTGGCTCGTGGACGGCGAATCGATCGGCGTGTTCGCGCCGGAAGGGCGCTTCGTGTTGCTCAACATTGCCGACGGCAAGAAACTGGTTGACGAAGCTCTGGACGAAGAGCGAAAAGTCAGCGACGTCTACGTGTTCCCGGCCCGCGACCAGTACAACCTGCTGGTCACGCACACGGTCGATCGTCGGCGGCGCAGCCGGGTTTCGCCGGTCTCCGGCAGCTACAACAACCCCGCGGTGATTGTCAATGGCAAGCTGTACGGCTTCGATCGCGCGACGGGCAAGAAGCTTTGGGACAAACCGTATCTGATCGAAAACCAAGGCATGCTGCTCAAACAGCCCGTGGAGTTGCCGATCCTGGTGTTCCTATGCCAGAACAACGAAAACGCTCGCCCCGGCCGCAAGCAGGGAAATCTGCTCTGCCTCGACAAGCGGACCGGACGCGTGGTGCATGAGGAGACGTTCAACGTCACCGTCAACGACACGCTGGGCGGGATGCGCGTGACCGGCGACGCGGCGAAGCGGACCGTTACCGTGGCCACCGTCGGCAAGACGGTCGAACTGGAGTTCACCGACGCCCCCGCCGCCCCAGAACCCCCCGATGCGGCGGGTGACTTGCAGGCCAAAAAGTCGGGAACCGGGGCCGGTTTCCTGTTTTCCGCTCTAAAAGCCCTTGGTCAGGCGTCTCAAGATGTGAGTTCCCCCTTCGGCCCGCCGGCTCGGGTGGATGAGGCCCTCGACGAAAGCATTGAAGAGGCGTTCGACGAGCTCACGGAAGAAGAGGAAATGGAGGAGGAAGATCCTTTTTCCGAGGAAGACGCGCCAAATTCGCCGCCGGAAGAGGCCCCTTAACTCCCGGCGGGGTATGATGGAGGATGCCGGACGCGACTTTGCCGACCAGGCAAGATATTGCGCCCACCAGACGGCACGTTTGATATATCCCCCCTGATCGAGGAGTCCCGGATGACCGCAAGTTTCGGTGCGGGCGACAATGCCGCCATTCGCCGCCTGGGCGAAGCCCGTGCGAAGATCATGGAGCAGCTTTCGCAAGTCATCGTCGGTCAGGAAGCGGTCATCGAGGAATTGCTGATCTCGCTGTTCAGCCGGAGCCACTGCCTACTGGAAGGCGTGCCGGGCCTGGCCAAGACGCTGTTGATCAGCACGCTGGCCCGCACGTTGAACCTCTCGTTCAGCCGCATCCAGTTCACGCCCGACCTGATGCCGGCCGACATCACCGGCACCGAGATCATCGAAGAGAACAAATCGACCGGCACACGCGATTTCCGGTTCCTGGAAGGGCCGCTGTTCGCCAACGTGATCCTGGCGGACGAAATCAACCGGACGCCTCCCAAGACGCAGGCCGCGCTGTTGGAAGCGATGCAGGAACGCCAGGTCACCGTGGGCCGAGTGCGGCATCCGATGGCCGACCCGTTCTTCGTGCTGGCGACGCAAAACCCGATCGAACAGGAAGGGACGTATCCGCTGCCGGAAGCGCAGCAGGATCGGTTCATGTTCAAGGTCTACGTGCGCTACCCGAAGTTCGACGAAGAGTTCGAGATCGCTCGACGCACCACGGCGGTGATGACCGATTCGATCGCGCCGGTGATGAGCGCGGAAGAAATCATCGCGCTGCAACGCCTGGTGCGCGAAGTGCCGGTCTCGGATCACGTGATTCGCTACACGTTGTCGCTCGTCCGACAAACGCGCGTCGGCGAAGCGGGCGTGCCGGACTTCGTCCGCGAACAGGTGAGCTGGGGCGCGGGGCCGCGGGCGGTGCAATTCCTGATTCTCGGCGCGAAGGCGCGGGCCCTATTGCACGGCCGCACGCATGCTTCGACCGAGGATATTCAAGCGCTGGCCAAACCGGTGTTGCGTCATCGGCTGGTCGTGAACTTCGCGGCCGAGAGCGAGGGATTGACCACGGATCACGTGATCGATCGCCTGGTGAAGGAAACTCCCTCCAAGGAAGATGAGCTGACGCGCGATGCACGCTTCCAGCAAATTCTTGCATCCTGAGGCCATCCGGCGCATCGGCCGGTTGGAACTGCGGGCACGCCACGTGGTCGAGGGATTTCTCTCGGGCATCCATCGCAGTCCGTACTTTGGGCGCTCCATCGAGTTCCTGCAGCACCGCCAATACGTGCGCGGCGACGACGTGCGCCACATCGACTGGAAAGTCTGGGGCAAGCAGGACCGGCTGTACATCAAGCAGTACGAAGAGGAGACGAACCTCCGCTGCACGCTGCTGGTCGACGTCTCGAAGTCGATGCGTTACGGCCAGGGGGCGATGACCAAATACGACTACGCGGCCACGATCGCCACGAGCCTGGCGTACTTATTGCTGCGGCAGCAGGACGCCGTGGGTTGCGTGGCCTTTGACGCGATTGTGCGCAGCACGATGCCATTGCGCAGCAAGCGCAACCACCTGATGAGCATCGTCAAGGCGCTCGAAGCCAACGATCCGTCGGAAAAAACCGACATGGGCAAGGTGCTGCACCACGCCGCGGAGACGTTTCCGGCACGCGGGATGATGGTGCTGATCTCCGACTTGCTCTGCGACCGCGAGAAGTTGTTCCAGGGCCTGCGCTTGCTGGAACAACGCGGGCACGACGTGCTCGTGTTCCACGTGATGGACGACGACGAACTGGACTTTCCGTTCAGCGGCCCGACGCGCTTCGACGGCTTGGAAACCGACGACCGCATTCATTGCAACCCCCGCGCCTTGCGCGACGGCTATATGCAGGCGCTGCAGGCGTTTCTGGAAGAAGTCCGCCTGGGCGCGGCCCGTTATCGTTGCGACTACGCCTTGTTCCGCACAAGCGATCCCCTGGACGCGGCGCTGGCCCGCTTTTTGACCCACCGCACGGCGATTCATCACCACCAGTGATTCCCACGTTTCTCAACTCCGGCCTGCTGCTGGGCGGCGCGATGTTCGCGCTCGTCGCGCTCCCGGTGTTGATTCACCTGATCAACATGGTGCGCCGCCGGCACATCGAGTGGGCGGCGATGGAGTTCCTGCTCGCCAGCCAAAAGAAAAACAGCCGCTGGATTCTGTTGAAACAATGGCTGTTGCTGCTGTTGCGGATGCTGGCCGTGGCGGCGGTGATTCTGATGCTGGCGCAACCGCTGGTGCAGAACCGCGTGGGACGGTGGTTCGGCGGCTTGGTGACACACCACATCGTGCTGGTCGACGATACGTACTCGCAGTCCGACCGCTGGGCCAACACCTCCGGCATCGGCGAAGCCAAACGCGCGATCGAACGCCTGGCGCGGCAGATGACGGCCTCGTCGCAGCGCCAGACGTTCACGCTGTTGCGGGCTTCGGAAACGCAGCATGCCAACGGCCGGCCGTTGCCGGACCTTTACCGCGTGCCGGTCGATGACCGCTTTTCCGAACGCATCACTGCCGCGCTCGAACAACTCGAACCGAGCGAAATGGACGTCGCGCCGGCGCAATCGCTGGAGGCGCTCTCCAAGTTGCTGGCGGATCAGACCGACGAAAACCGGGTGATTTATCTGCTCTCCGATTTCCGCACGAAGGATTGGGACGATCCGCGTCCCGCGCGGGAATGGCTCGACCGCTTCGCCGACGACGGAGCGAAGTTGCACCTGGTGCGCACCATCGACGAAGCGCGGCCGAACCTGGCGGTCAGCGGATTGACCGCGCTGCCGGGCATTCGCGCCGCGGGCGTACCGCTGGCGATGGAAGTCACGGTGACCAACTTTTCGCCGAATCCTGCGCGGCAGGTTTCCGTGTTGTTGCAGGAAGACGGCAAGGCGCGGCCGGCGCTGGTGATCGACGAGATCGCGGCGGAAGGCTCCGAACGCCGCCGGTTCCCGGTGTTCTTCGGCACGGCAGGCGAGCACGTGGTGACCGCGGCGCTCGAAGCCGATGGCGTCGACGCCGACAATCATCGCCACGCGGTGATTGATTTCCCGTTGACGCTGGAAGTGCTGCTCGTCGACGGCAATCCGGCCGCCAAGGACGCGCGTTTCCTCGCCACCGCCTTCGCCCCCGGCGGCGGCGTGAAGACCGGCATCGATGCACGGATCGAAACGACCGCGTATTTGAACCGCGAACCGCTGGCGCGCTTTCGCGCGATTTACCTGACCAACTTGGAGCGGCTCGATGATGCGGCCATCAACGCGCTTGAGCAGTATGTGCGCGACGGCGGCGCGTTGATCTATTTCACCGGCGAACGGACCGTGCCGAGTTTCGTGAATGATTCGCTCTACAAGAATGGCGAGGGTTGGTTCCCCGCGCCCTTGGGCGACGCGATGGCGCTGCCGGTGAATCGGTTGGATAAAGCGGCCGACCTGGAATTCGTCGATCACCCGATGTTCCGCGTCTTCGCCGGCGAACGGAACACGTTTATTAGCGCCGTGAACGTGGAAAAATACACGGCCGTTGCGCCGGGCTGGGAACCCGCCAAGGACGGTCCCACACAAGTCATCGCCCGGTTGCGAAACGGCGCGCCGCTCGTCATCGAACGGCGTTTCGGCGCCGGGCGCGTGACCGCGGTGCTCACCACGGCCAGCACCGATTGGAACAATTGGGCGCGGAACCCCAGCTACGTCGTGGCGATGCTGGAGATGCAAGCGCATCTGACCTCCGAAGCGAAACCGCAAGACGCGCGGCTCGTCGGACATGGCATCGACTTGAACCTCGACGGCGCCACCTACGGCACGCGGCATCGGATGATTGCGCCGGCGCGCACGGGGCAGATCATCGAAACCTTCGACGCGCGCTCGCAGGGCGATCGACTGGAACTGACGATCCCGGAAACGCGCCGCAGCGGCATCTATGAAATCGAGCTCGCCGAGACAAGCGGCGCGACGAGCATGCGCCGCTTCGCCGTGAATGTCGCGCCGGGCGAAGGCGACCTCCGCGCGCTGGACCGGCAGGAGTTGGCCACGCGGTTGCCGGAACTCGAATACGATTTCAGCCAGGCCGGAGACATTGAACAGCGCACCGAAAGCCTGGCCGGCATTCCGCTGGCCAGCAGCTTTTTGTATGGGCTGATCGTGTTGCTGCTGGCTGAACAGGCCCTGGCCTACGCGGTGAGTTATCATCCGCCGCAACGGAGGGCCACGCGATGAACCTCCCCATGCTGTTGGCACAAACGACGCCGCGCGCGGAATTCGAATTCGCGCGGATCTCCACGCCCAGCGATTGGATCTGGCCGGTGCTGGGATTTTGCGTGGTGGCCGGCGTCGTGGCCTGGATCTATCGCCGCGACAGCGTGGAACTGCGCCCGTCGGTGGCACGGCTGCTCGTGGCGCTCCGCCTGGCGGCCTTTCTGGGCTTGGCCATCGTCTACCTCGAACCGCAATGGCGCAACGAGGTGGAGCAGACCCACCACAGCCGCGCCGTGGTGCTCGTCGATACCAGCCAAAGTATGGCGCTCACCGACGATGGCGGCACGTCGACCGACGGCGGCGCAAGTTCGCGCTTGGAGCAAGTGACGGGGCTGCTCGCCGGTTCGATGTTGGACAAGCTGCGTGAGAAGCACGACGTCGTTGTCGCGCACTTCGACGATGAAGTACTTCAGCTCGCGGTGTTGCCGCGCGCCGGAACGACCCCATCGGCGGCCGCGACAACCCGGACGAGCGGCGTTGTGGATCCGCGTCTGCAAACTACCTTTTATGCGACGGTCGCCGCCGCAGTGCTGGCAATCGTGGCAATCTCCTGTCGGTTAGCGTTGCCGCACTGGTCGTTGACCGTCACGTCGCTCGTGGCGATGCTCGGCCTGAGCGTCGGCGTCGCGTATTTGGCGACGCGTCCGCAACCGATCGATTGGCTGACGCTCGCGGGATTGGGACAAGAAATCGAAGCGCCGTCGGCGGAGCGTACTCCGGCGGAACAGGACAATGCAACCGATCCGAAAGCCACCGACTGGCGACAGGCGCTTGCCGTCGGCGGGTCGGAAACGCGGTTGGGCCAGTCGCTGCGGCAAGTGATCTACGACGAAGCCGGGCAACCGCTGTCGGGCGTCGTGCTGATCACCGACGGGCGCCAGAACGCCGGGCTCGATCCTCGCGCGGCGATCGCCGCGGCGCTGGAAGCGAAGACGCCGGTGCATGTGATCGGCGTCGGCTCCGACCGCCAGCCGGTTAATGTACGAATCAGCGATTTCACGGCGCCGACGCGGGCGTTCCCCGGCGACAGTTACACGGCCACCGGCTTCGTGCAGGCACATGGACTGGCAGGGCAGACGGTGACGATCGAGCTGCAGTCGCGGCAAACGACGTCGGACCTGGCCTCGCCGGCGCCCGCGCGCAGCGAGGGAACCGAAACCGTGACGTTGCCGGCTGACGGCGAAGTGTTGCCGGTTCGCTTTCAATTGAAGCCGGAGGAAGTCGGCCGCCGGACTTTGCGTGTGGAAGTCAAAGCGCCGCCCGGCGACCTGAACACGGCCGACAACGCCCAGGAAGCTGAGATCGAAGTCGTCGATCGGCAGACGCGCGTGTTGCTGTTCGCGGGCGGGCCGACCCGGGAATACACGTTCCTGCGCAATCAATTGAATCGCGATAAGTCGATGCAAGTCGACGTGTTGCTACAGACCGCGCAGCCCGGCATCTCGCAAGACGCGCGGCGCGTGTTGGCGGATTTTCCCTCGACGCGCACGGAAATGTTCGAGTACGACGTCGTCGTGGCCTTCGATCCGAATTGGCGAGCGCTTAAACCAGAACAAATCGATCTGCTGGAAACCTGGGTCGCCGAACAAGCCGGCGGATTGATCGCCGTGGCGGGCCCCGTCTACACGGAAGGCTGGTCGCAAGATCCGGCGCTCGGCAAGATTCGCGCGCTCTATCCGGTGGAAATGCAGCGCCGTTACGCGGCGCTCAGCGACGCCAAGTACGGCTCGAAGGATCCCTGGCCGATCGAGTTCTCGCGCGAGGGCGAAGCGGCGGAGTTCCTCTGGCTGGCCGACACTGCATCGGCCGCGCGGCAGGCCTGGAGCCAATTCCGCGGCGTGCATGGCTACTTCGCCGTCCGCGGCGCGAAGCCCGGGGCCACGGTCTATGGCCGCTACTCCGATCCCCGCGCGGCCTCGTCGGATGGCAAGCCCGTTTACCTGGCGGATCAGTTTTATGGTTCGGGCCGCGTGTTCTATCTCGGCTCGGGCGAAATGTGGCGGCTGCGCAGTGTGGACGACGCTTACCTGGAACGCTTCTACACGAAAGTCATTCGACACGTCTCGCAGGGGCGCTTGGCGCGCGGGTCCAACCGCGGCGTGCTGCTCGTGGAACGCGATCGCTACCTGGTCGGCAACACCGTCGTCGTCCGCGCTCAATTGAATGACGCGCAGTTGCAGCCGCTGGCCTCGCCGGCCGTGTCGCTGGATGTCGCGTCGCCGGATGGATCGCTCCAAAACGTGCGGTTGGTCGCCGATCCGGCCCGCGTGGGCAGTTTTCAAGGACAATTCGCCGTGCGCCAGGAAGGGGCGTACCGACTGGAACTGCTGGTGCCGCAAAGCCAGCAGGAACGGCTCACGCGTCGGATTCAGGTGCGCATGCCGGACCTGGAACGCGAAAGCCCGGAACGAAATGACGCGCTATTGAGTGAAATCGCCGGCGGCACCGGCGGCGTCTATTACGTGGGACTCGCCGCGCCGTTCAGCCGCCCGACCGGGGAAGACCTGGCGAGCGTGTTGAAGGACAAAAGCCGCGTGGTCACGCTCCCGCTCGCTCCGCGCAAGCTGTGGGACAACCACTGGCTCCTCGGCTGGGTCGTCGGAGCGCTCTCGTTGGAATGGTTGGTCAGAAGGTTGTCACGACTCGCCTAACACACACTCGACATAGAGCCGGAAGCGTCAGCGCCCGGAGCGAATCCTCCCGAAACTCACTGCCTAACAAATGCCCGCACCCGCTTCACCTCTGATCGGACCCACGCTCGGCGACATCCTGCGCCGGTTGCGGCGGAGAATCCGCGTCCAGGTGTTGCTGTACGGACTGGCGAGTCTGGTGCTGCTGGCCGGGCTGGTGTTCTGGCTGTCGCTGGCCATCGACTGGACGTTCGAGCCGCCGCGCGAGGTGCGCATTGGCGTGATCGTCGCCGCGCTCGCCGCTGGCGTCGCGGTCATCTACGCCCTCATCCTGCGGCGGCTGTTCGTACCGCTTTCGGACGCGAACCTCGCGCTGTTGTTGGAGCGGAAGTTTCCGCAGTTCAAGGACGGCCTGATCACGGCCGTCCAGTTGGCCGCGCGCCGCTCGACCGGCATGTGGCATCAGCAGATGCTGGCGGAAACGATCGGCCGGGCGCGCGAGACGTTGCGCGCCGCCGATTTGGACGCCGTCTTGAACGCCGCGCCGACCGTCCGCCGCGGCGTTTGGGCAACCGTGCTCACCGGCAGCGTGATGGTGTTCGCCGTGGCGATGCCGGATCAATTCCGCATCTGGCTGGAGCGCTCGCTGCGACTGAGCGAGGCGCGTTGGCCCCGCTATACGTCGCTGCAGGTGGTCGGCCTGGGGCCGGACAATTCCATTAAAGTGGCGCGTGGCGGTGATGTGGCGCTCGTCGTGCAGGCCGACGCGGCGAAGCAG
Organism: Pirellulales bacterium; assembly: GCA_022844585.1. GTDB lineage: Bacteria > Planctomycetota > Planctomycetia > Pirellulales > JALHLM01 > JALHLM01. The sequence continues at coordinate 16,662 of JALHLM010000040.1, forward strand.
GTGCCGCGTACCGTGGAAATCCGATACGAAACCGAAGACGGCGCGCGGGGCCGCGAACCGATGGACCGCGTCGGCCGCGCGATTCCGGGCCAGGATCCGTTCCAGGAATTCGGCTACACCTTCGCCGGCGTGCTCACGTCGCGCAAGTTCGACGTGCTGGGGGGCGATGACCGCATCGAGGACCTGCGCATTCAAGTCGTCGATATGCCGACGCTCGAAGGGATGACGCTGGAGTGCGACTTTCCCGACTACACGGGGCGCAGCACGCGCACGCTGGCCGCGGCGGGCGCGATTCAATTTCCGCAAGGGACCCGCGTCACGCTCGACGCCACGGCCAGCAAGCCGCTCGAATGGGCCGAGCTCACGATCGCTTCGGGGCGCGACTCCTTGAACGCCGAGCGCGTCACGCCGGACAAGCAGTCGCCGCGGAAATTTCAAATCGCGCTCGATGCGCTCACGTCCGACACGACGTTGTTGATTCGCCTGCGCGACACCGACGGCATCGAGAACCGCGAGCCGCTGCGCGTGGCGATGACGGTCGTACCGGACGGCCCGCCGCAGATCAACGCGCAACTCGCCGGAATCGGCACGGCGGTCACGCCGCAGGCGCAGTTGCCGATGCGCGGCGCGATCAACGACGACTACGGCGTGGCCGATGCGCGGTTCGAGTACGCCGTCGGCGACGAAGCGCCGCGCGAGCAAGTCGTCTTCAAGCACGAGGCCGATGCGGCACAGCCTGCCGCGCAGCGCCCGTTGGACGCCGCGCTCGATCTGCGGGAACTGGGACTCGCGCCGGGACAAAAACTCGCGGTTGGGCTCCGTGCTCGGGATAACTTCGCTTTAGCGGATGCGCCACATGACGCGACGGGCGAGCGGTATGTCCTCGATATCGTGACCGCCGAAGACTTGCTTCAGTTGTTGCAGACGCGAGAATTAGGGATGCGGCGTCGCTTCGAGACCTTGCTCGACGAGGCGACCTCGCTGCGCGACAGCCTGCCGGCCTTGGCAGACGCCAAGGACGAGGCCCAAGCGGCCGACGACGCCCAGGTCGGGCTGGCACTGGCCATCCAGCGGATGGTGCAGTTGAGTCGCAAAGACGCCCAGGAGACGTTGGGCGTGGCGGGGGCCTTCGCCGACATGCGGGAGGAGCTGGACAATAACCGGATTGACAACAGCGAACTTAAAGACCGGCTGCAGACGCGGATCGCCGACCCGCTCAGGCGTTGCGGCGAGGAGATGTTCGGGGAGTTGGACCGGAGATTGGAATTGATCCGCACCGCCGCCGCGGACGACAATGCGCGTCGCGAGGCGGTCGACGGAGCGGTGAAGCAGGCCGACGCGATCCTGTTGGAAATGCAACGGGCGCTCGACCAGATGCTGGAATTGGAGAGCTTGAACGAGGCGGTGGCCCTGCTTCGCGAGATCATCGCGTCGCAGGACCAGGTAACCGAGGCGACCAAGCAACGCCGGACCGAAAAAGCCCGGCAGTTGCTCGAAGGGGAATAACTCTCGGGAGGACCGACCGATGACCGCTCGCTATGTCGCAATCGTCCTTGTCGCCGGCGCACTCTTCGTCGCGCGCGCTGGTGCGGCGTTCGCCCAAGAGCCGGCAGCTCAACCCGCAGATGCCGCAGCGCCAGCGGCGCAGTCGGGCGCGGCCTTGCCGGATCGGCAACAGCAGGTCGCGCAGCAATTCAAGCAACTCGAAGCGGTGCTGTTGCGGATGGCGGAATTGACCGACGATCCGCAGCGCGCGGCGCTGTTGCGCAAGGCGGTCGCGCAGAGCAAGAATCAACTGATCGGCGAGCAGCTCACCGAGATCGCCCAGTTGCTGGAGCAAGATCGCCTCGCCAATGCGCTCACCGATCAAGGCGAAGTCCGCGTCGACATGGTGAAGTTGTTGGAGTTGCTCTTAAGCGAAGACCGTGGCCAGAACCTCGACGAGGAAAAGCGCCGGCTCCAGCAATGGATCCGCGAGATCGGCAATCTGATCAAGGACCAACAGGGATTGCAGGGGGAGACCGAGGGCGGTTCGGCGACGAATGACCTCGCCGAACGGCAAGGCAAACTCGGCGAGAAGACCGGCCGCATGTCGGATGAAATCAAAGCCGCCGAAGACCGCGAACGCGGCGACGCCAGCCCCGGCGCGGAGCCGTCGGGCGATTCCAACAAACAACCGGCGGATGGCGAGACGCCCAAGCCAGAGGAAAAGCCGGCGACCGAAGACGGCAAACCCAGCGACGACGCGAAGCCGGAAGAGCCGTCCGACGATGAAAAGCCGTCGGACGACAAACCCGCCGATGGCAAACCATCGGATGGGAAGCCAAGCGATGGAAAACCATCGGACG
>JALHLM010000041.1 GCA_022844585.1 Pirellulales bacterium
CGTGGCCCGAGAACAGGCCGAGGAATTGATGGTCGCCGTCGACGCGGCCGTCCATAAGTTGGAGCAGCAGCTCCGCAAGTACAAAGAGAAAGTTCAGGACCACCATCGCTAGGCCTTCGCGGGCCGGAGATCGTGGCGCCACATCATACGAGCGGCAAAACACATTAGCGCGGTTTGCCTGACGACTCAGGCCCGCGCGGGGCGAATCAGAAAGGACATGGCTGCATGAAGTTCTCCGACTTTATTAGTCGCGAGGCGATTCGTGCCAACTTGCGTGCCGAAGACAAGGAAGGGGTGATCCGCGAGATGACCCAGGCCTTGTTGGAAGCCGGCCGAATCGCGACGGATGAGTACGAAAGCATCGTCAAAGCGATTCTCAAGCGCGAAGAGTTGGGCAGCACCGGCATCGGCCGGGGCGTCGCCGTTCCGCACACCAAGCATCCGAGCGTCGATCGCCTGGTCGGCACCGTGGCGGTGAGCGCCTCGGGCGTCGACTTTCACAGCCTCGACGGCGAGAAAGTCGAACTGTTGTTTTTGTTGATTTCGCCCCCGGATCGCCCCGGCGATCACTTGCGGGCGTTGGAGAATATTTCGCGCCAGTTGCGCGACGACACGTTCTGCCGGTTCTTGAAGCAAGCCAAGACCGCGGTGGACGTGACGACGTTGCTGGACGAGGCGGACGGCAATCAGGTTGGTTCGTAATCACGGCGACGGCGCGCAGATGGAAGTATCTACCTATCGTCGCGTCGTTACCATTGTGAACCCCAATGGCTTGCACGCGCGTCCCGCCGACCAGATGGTCAAGGTGGCGTCGCAGTTCAAGTCACGGATTGAAGTTTGCAAGGGACATGAGAGGGTCGACGGGCGCAGCATCATCTCGCTGCTGACGCTCGCCGCGGAACAAGGTACGGAACTGGTGATCGAAGCCCAAGGCGAAGACGCGCAATCCGCGGTCGACGCCCTGGCGGAATTGATCGCCCACCAATTTCACGAAGCGCACGATGAATAAATGAAGCAGGTTCGATCCGAGTGAAGCGCCGGTAACTCGCGCAGTAGATAGTGCGAGTTCGATACGCTCGAACGACGATCGACCGTGTGGCGTAGTCAGACAGTGGTGGTAGAACGCGGTCGCTTGAACGAACCGCGCCTCCGGCGGCAAGTCCGCCCTTGAGCGAGGCTCGGTTCTTTCCAGCGAATTTACCAGCGATCCCGCCCTGATCCGGCGACGACACACCGCATGCAGAAACTAGAAGGTATCGCCGTCTCGCCAGGCATCGCCATCGGCGAAGCCCTGGTCATCGACCGCGAAGGGGGGCACATCCCCCGCCGGTTTCTGCCGCCTAGCGCGGCGGACGCGGAGTTGCTGCGACTCGACGGCGCCATTCAAGGCCTGGCCGGCGAAATCTCGCGCGATCGCGACGCCGTGGCCAAGGAATTGGGCGCTCGTTACGGCGCGATCTTCGACGCCCACTTGCAGATGCTCCGCGACCCCATCCTGCGCGGCGAGTTGGAGCAACTGCTGCGCGAAAGGCATTTCTCGGCCGAATACGCCGTCAATCGCACGCTGCGGCGCTACGCGAAGGTCTTTCAGTCCCTGGAAGGCAGCTTTGTCGCCGAGCGCGCCACCGACATCAACGACATCGAAAAGCGGTTGATTCGGCAGCTCTCGGGGCAGCCCCGGCAAGATTTCTCCAAACTTACGTCGCCCGCGATCGTGCTGGCCCATGACCTGACGCCGAGCGAAACCGCCTGTATGAACAAGCGGCTGGTGCTGGGCTTCGCCACCGACGCCGGCGGGCCCGGGAGCCACACCGCGATCGTCGCGCAGGGCATGGAGATTCCGGCGGTGCTGGGCGTCGGCAATCTGCTGAATGAGGCCGCCTCCGGCGATCTGGTCATCATCGACGGCGATCACGGCAACGTCATCGTTCGGCCGGACGAAGCGACCTTGGCGGAATATCGGCGGCGCGTCGAACACCAGGAATCGCACGCGGTCGAATTGGAATCGCTGCGCGATCTCCCCGCGCAGACCGGCGACGGCGAGCGAATCACGCTGCTGGCAAACATTGAGTTCCCGCAAGAGGTCGCGCATTGCCTGGAGCGCGGCAGCGAAGGGATCGGGCTCTACCGCACCGAGTTCCTGTACCTCGGCACCACGGTCGAGCCGGACGAGGATGTTCACTACCGCGCCTATGCAGAGGTCGTACAGGCCATGCAAGGCCGGCCGGTGGTGATTCGCACGCTCGATCTGGGCGCCGACAAGTTGACGCACCTGCAAGCGCTGGAGCCGGAACGCAACCCGTTCCTCGGGTTGCGCAGTATTCGCTTGTCGTTGCGCCACCTGCCGACGTTTCGCACGCAGCTCCGCGCGATCCTCCGGGCCAGCGTGCTGGGCGACGTGCGGATCATGTTCCCGTTGATCTCGACGGTCATGGAACTGCGCAAGGCCAAGATGATTCTGGCCGACGTTTGCGAGGACCTGGAAGAACACGGCATCCCGTGCCGGCGCGACGTCCCGGTCGGCATCATGGTCGAGGTGCCTGCCGCGGCGGTGATGATCGATCTGTTGGCGCCGGCCGTCGATTTCCTCAGCATCGGCACCAATGACTTAATTCAATACACGCTGGCGGTCGACCGGACCAACAAAGACGTGGTCAACTTATACAACTCGTGCGACCCCGCGGTGCTGCGACTGATCGCGCAGACCTGCGACGGCGCGCGGCGTTGCCACAAGCCGGTCAGTCTCTGCGGACAGATGAGCAGCAACCCGATTTATCTGATGCTGCTCTTGGGCCTCGGGCTGCGCCAGTTGAGCGTATCTCCGAGCGCGGTTCCGGAGATCAAGCAGGCCTGCCGTGCCGTGACGATCCCGCAATGCGAAGCCGTCGCGGCACGTGTCCTGACGATGGACAACGCCCGTGACATCAAGCAGTTCTTACGAGAAGAGTTACGCAAAGTCGCAGCAGATTTGGTGCATTGAGAAACCGTAGGTCAGGCACCGCCGCCGAAGCAACGGAGCAACAAAACGAATCCATCATCGCCACGTCCCAAATGTTCGCATCAAGACGTGCCTGACAAACCGACGCCGTCCATGTCAGGCACATACCAAGCAGCATCAATGGACATTGGAGACGACCGCACTTGAGCTACGACTTCGACTTCAGCCGCGGTGCCTGACCTACGCCAGCACGCCTTACTTTCACTTTTTACTCAGCATGCCCCGCTATCAACTTCGATTTCGCAAGGAAGGCAATTTGTGTTGGATCGGTCATCACGATCTGGTGCGGGCGATCGAACGGACGTTTCGCCGGGCGGAGTTGCCGTTGGCGATGAGTGGTCGATTCAGTCCCAAGCCGCGCCTCAGTTTTCCGTCGGCGCTGGCTCTGGGAATTGTCGGATTGGACGAAGTTTGCGAAGTGGAACTGAGCGCTCCGATCGAGCCCTGCGTATTGCTCGATCGGTTGCGACAACACGCCCCGCCGGGGTGGACCGTGACGCGCGCCGAGCCTTTGCCGGTGAGCGCGCCGTCCGCCGTGGCGCAAGCCGTGGAATACACCGTGCCCGTGCCGGCCGCCTCGCGGCCCCGGCTACAGGCCGCCGTGGAACGACTTTTGGCGCAGTCCGAGTGCCTGGTCACGCGCGACGAAACGCGGGCTCGGCAAGTGGATCTGCGTGCGGATCTTTTGAACCTGGAATTAGCCGACGACGCGTTGCGCATCCGCTTGCGGGTGACGCGCGCGGTGTCTGCGCGACCACGCGAGTTGCTGGCCGCGCTCGAAATCAACGACCTGGAGCGGGCTTCTGGTCCGCTCGCGCGCACGAAAGTGGAACTCTATGACTGAAACACGCGATCGTGCCCGCACCAGCCGCGCCGCCACTGAGCGGACAGCGCGTCGTTCGGCGACGACTGACACAGAAAGTGAGCCCATGAAGCAAGAAATGCTGATCAACGTATCGCAGCCGGAGGAATGCCGGATTGCGATCGTGGAAGATGGAATCCTCGAAGAGCTCTACGTGGAGCGAACGAGTCAGGACAACTACGTCGGCAATATTTACAAAGGAAAAATCGTCAATCTGGAGCCGAGCATCCAGGCGGCATTCGTTGATTTCGGCGTCGGCCGCAACGGCTTTCTCCATATCAGCGACGTCGAACCGCAGTACTTCCGCCAGGGAGGTTACGATCCCTCGCGTCCAATCGAGCCGCCGAGTTGGGGTCGCGACCGCGATCGTCGTCCTGCGGCCGCCGAACGGCACGAACCGAACGGGGACGAAAACGGACACGACTCCGATGTGGATGCGGATGACGATATCACCGAAGACGGACCCCAACGTCGCCGGGGACGCGGACCGCGACCCGGCGCGCGGCCGCGCATCAAGCCGCCGATTCAAGAAATCTTCCGTCGCGGCGACGAAGTGCTGGTGCAGGTCATCAAGGAAGGCATCGGCACCAAGGGGCCGACGCTCTCCACGTATATCAGCATCCCGGGGCGCTACCTGGTGCTGATGCCGGCGCTCGGGCGCGTCGGCGTTTCGCGCAAGATCGAGGACGACGAAGTCCGCCGCAAGCTGCGCGACGTGATGCTCGAATTGAATCCGCCGAAAGGTCTGGGATTCATTGTCCGCACCGCCGGGATCGACCGCACCAAGAAGGAACTCTCGCGCGATCTGGCGTACCTGTTGCGACTCTGGAAGGTCATCGTCCGCCGGATTCGTAAATTCCCGGCGCCGATCGACATCTATGAAGAGAGCGACATGATCATCCGCACGATCCGGGATATCTTCACCGGAGACGTGGACTCGATCTACATCGACGAAGCCTCGGCCTACGAACGGGCGAAGGAATTCCTGCAGATCGTCATGCCGCGTTACGTCAGCCGGCTGCAACTCTACGACGGCAAGGAACCGCTGTTCCACAAGTATCGGCTCGACGAGGAAATCAGCCGCATCCATCAGCGCAAGGTGCCGTTGCGGCAGGGCGGCTCAATCGTCGTCGATCAAACCGAGGCCCTGGTCGCCATCGACGTCAACAGCGGCAACTTCCGCGCCGATGATTCGGCCGAGGAAACCGCCTACCAAATGAACTTGCAGGCCGCGCGGGAAATCGCCCGGCAGTTGCGCCTGCGCGATCTGGGCGGCGTGATCGTCAACGACTTCATCGACATGCGGAAAGAGAAGCATCGCCGCGGCGTGGAACGCGCCCTGCGCGAAGCGGTGAAGCGCGATCGCGCCCGTACGAAGATTCTGCGCACCAGCCCGTTCGGCCTGGTGGAGATGACGCGGCAGCGCATCCGCCCGAGCTTGAAGCGGAGCGTGTACACCGATTGCCCCGGCTGCGTCGGCACCGGCGTCGTGAAAACCGCGGAGAGCATGGCGATCGAGGTGATGCGCTTGTTGATGCTGATCGCCCATCGCGAGGAAGTCGCGAAGGTGTCGGTCGGCGTCGCCTCGGACGTGGCGATGTACCTCAACAACAAGAAGCGCCGCGACCTCGCCCGGATCGAAGACGACGGCAACATGGTGGTGCAGGTTTATCACAAAGAAGGCGCGCTGCCGGAAACCCTGTCGATCGAATGCATGGACGCGAATGGCCGCGAAGTGCGGTTTCCGTTCGATTGATCAAGCTTCGCATTGATTTGACTTAAGCGGCGCGCGGCCCAAGCCCAGGGAAGGCCATCGAGAACCCATTTATAGGGATCGTCTCGGGTAGCCTTCTCTGGGCTTAGCGCGCGAAAGCGCCGCGCCGTAGAAACGCACTTCACTCCAGCCCCCATGGACACTCGCGATGCCCTGGGTAATCGGCACGGACGAAGCCGGCTACGGTCCGAACCTCGGGCCGCTGGTGATCGGCGCGACCGTTTGGCACTACGGCGGTGCGCTACCGCTCGAAACCGCACTCGCGAAACTGGCCCAAGCGGTCTGTCCGTCCGACGATCGCACGGTCGCCATTGCCGACTCAAAGAAGCTCTATTCGCCGGGCGTCGGCCTCGCGCGTCTGGAAAGCTGCTTGCTTGCAGCGCTGGCCGCCTGTGGCGTATCTCCAGACGATGCGCGCGATGTTTGGGCGCTACTCGCGCCGGCGTCGCTTACCTCGCTCAATGCGGAAACCATGTACGCCGCGACGCACGCGCACTGGCCGGTCGCTTGTCAGGCGGACGTTGTCGCCGCGCAATGCAGGGAATTGACTGCGATCCTCGATGCGCATGGTTGGCGGCTCGTGAATGTGAACTGTCGCGCGTTGTTTCCACGCGAATTTAACGCCGAGGTGCGCCGGCTGGGCAATAAGGCCCATGTGCTGTCGCAAGCGACGTTGGAGCTCGCCGCACAAGCAGTGGCAACGACGACCGACGACGACGTGCTGGTCTGTTGCGACAAGCACGGCGGGCGCAATCGCTACATGGGCGTGTTGCAACATTGTTTCGCCGATGGATGGCTCACGCCACGCTGCGAAGGAGCCGCGCTGAGTTCCTACGATTGCCGGATGTCGGACCGCAACTTGCGGATCGAATTCCGTGCCCGCGGAGAATGCCAACCGCCGACGGCGCTGGCCTCGATGGCGGCGAAGTATCTGCGCGAACTGGCGATGCACGCCTTTAACGCCTTCTGGTGCGGCCACGTGAAAGACCTCCGCCCCACGGCCGGGTACCCTGGCGACGCCGTTCGCTTTCACGAACAAGTTGCGGCGGCGCGGGAGACGCTTGGGATCGAGGTGGATGCGTTTTGGCGCGAGCGGTGAAGGCGCCAGCAATTGTGGTCGCGCACAAATCTACGAATACATAGGGCCCGCCGAACTGCCCCGGCGGGCCTTACGCTACTCATGATTGTGGCGCTAAGTGTGGCGCTCACGATCGACAAGACAACCTTTTCGATCTTTGGACGCGGCCCGCCCTACAGCACACGACGTTGGCGTGCGAACGCCAATAACGCTCCGCCGACGAGCAATAGTCCGATCGTGCCTGGTTCCGGCACCGCCACAGGTTCGCCGTAGATGAAGTCGTCCATTGCCACAGCGTCGTTGCCGTCGCCGAAGCTGATCAGGCTCAGGTCCATCGAGCCGTTCGTGATGCGGACGCGCGAGACGACCGGATCGTCGAACGACAGGCCCAGGAACGAGAACGACTTAAAGGTATCCGCGGCGCCGTCGAGCGGAAACGCCGGCACGCTTTGCGTCGCCAGCAGGGCATCGTCGGCGTCGAAGAATTCCAGCGTCGTCGTGCCATCTTCTTCCACATCAGTGAACACCGCGCCGAAGCCGCGCACCAGGGCCGCCACATCCGGCGAGCCGGGCAGGCTGAAGGTTACATCGAGTTGGTTCGCGCCGTTGAGGCCGAAGATGCGTTCGGCGCTAAACGCGGCGAAGTCCTCGTCATTGTCCGGGTGTCGATTGGCGAACAGCGGCGCTGTCGGACCAGGATTGCCGTCGCCGTCGGAATCACTGTCGGCGCTCACCTCGAACGTGCCGGAAGTCGCAAGTTGAATCCCGCGGATGCGTCCGGCCGCATTTCCGGTCGCCAGGTTGAAGAAGTCGCCGGGGAAGGCGTTCGCGCCGCCGGAGGAGAACGCATCGGGTACGCCGTCCCAATTCACCTCGCGGCGATTGTTCGGCCCTGCGCCGGTGCTCGGGCCCGGAGCGATGGCCGGTCCCAGCTCGGCGCGGAACGCATCAAGATCCGTTTGGATATCAACGGCGTTCTGTCCCACGGCCGAAAATACGTCCTGGGCTGGCGCGCGTGTGGCCAAACTGGCGAGGCCCAGTCCCACGGCGACCGTAATCGCCCAATTCCGTGTGTTCATCGAGTGTTTGCTCCTGTTCCAGACGGTGCGAATCGGCGGAGTTCCATCGGTTGATCGTATTCTCGCGCCTCGGCGGCCAAGAATTGTCGCCATCAATGTAGAACGGGTCGGAAAAAAATACGACCGTTTGAAATCGAAGCATCTGTGCGTATAGATGTGTCGAGCGCAGCGCGCAGGCGCACCGTCCTCTACGGGCAGTGCATAAAATCGCGGGGCGTTACGTCTCTTGGCAAGGAGTTACCCCGCCGCTTGCCGGCACCAAGGCAGATCGACAGAATGGGGCGATGTCCAAGGAGTCGTCCAGGGAAAACCCTTACGCTTCGCCCGAGGTATTCGGCGAGCAGTTCCGCCGCGCCGCCGCGGAATTCGGCCAGCCGACTGATGCCGATGCGCCGATCTACGCGGAGGGCGTACTTTCAGAGCGCGACTACATGCGCACCGTGCGCCGGACGTTTCGGTCCGTATATTGGCTCGGCCGCACGGTGATCCTTGTCTTAGGCGCTATCTATCTCTGGCTGATCTGGCGCACCACAGCGCCCTGGGCAGGGGGCGGCATCGGCTGGAGGCAGTTCGCGCTAACGCGCCTGCCGCTGCTCTTGATTGTCGGCGCAGGCGTGGCGCTGCTCCTGACGCGCCAAACGGCGCGGTTTCGCAAGACCTGGCGAGCCTCGGTTTTGCGTGACGAGCGGATCGTGATGCGGATCACGCCCGAGGTCATCGAAGTTCGTCGTCCGTCCGTGTATTCCCTACTACGCTGGACGAGCTACACCGGCTATCTGCTGATCGACGACGATCTGATGGTCCTTTCCTCCGCGCACGCGGCGAACCATTTCAATATTTTCCCGCAATCTTTCTTCACGCCGCCGGAGTGGAACCGCTTCATCAAGCTGGTGGCGGAGAAGTTGCCGAAGAAGTAGAGGCACGCAAATTCACCACGGAGACGCGGAGGCACGGAGAATTCGTGCGCGTTGATGTTCGGAACGGGAGGCGAAAGTTGAATGATGAGTTAGAGAGAATCGATGGAAATCCGGCACTGAAAACGGAACACTGAAAGCGCTAAAACTCCTCTGCCTCTCTGTGCCTCCGTGTCTCCGTGGTGCAAACCTCCGGTCAAGGCTTAAACGCCGCGCCGCCGCCGGCGGTGTTCGAGCGTTGAATGTTGTTCCACGTCATTTTGACAGGATTCAGCACGCCGACGCCGTTCTCCATAATGTCATACGTCGTGCGTGTGGCGTGATAGCCCTGGAAAATTGAGTCGCGGACGTCGATCTTCGTGTAACCGTTGTTGAGAGCTTCCCAACTGATGCCGGCGCCCCAGAAACCAATCAGCCGACATTGCACCATCGTCAGCTTGCCCACTTCGATATCTTCCATCGCATACGTGGGATGATGCAGGCCGTCGCCAATCGCGACGCGTTCCATGTACAACTCTTCCATCGGATCGTCGATCCCCGAGCCGTCCGAGGTGTCCTGCTGCATAAACAGGTTGCGGCTCAGGAAGACGTTCCGCATGGTGACCTTGCCCATGCCCTCGGCGAATCGCAACGACGAGTGCATGTCCGTGGTGCTGATGAATGAGCTGTTCTCGATGAGGATTTCATTCACGAGCACGATCTTCGCGGCGTTCGTGGTGACTTGCGTGCTGTTCTGCGGGCCTTTCACGACCAGGTTTCGGAGCACCACCTTCTCCAGCAAGTTGCCGGGCCCCGGGTCGATCTGGAAGCTGTTAACACCCAGCGGGTGATGCGCGGCGTTCGTCTCGAACCGTCCGCCGTCGACGGTGAAGCTCGTCCCGTCCCCGGAGGCGTTAAAGCCTTTCACGCGCGAGTTCAGCGAGACGATATCGCGATACAGCGTCTTATCCCCCACTTGCCGGTAGCCGGAGTGACCGGCGTTGATCGAGCGTGTTTCCGTCAGCCTGTTTCCCGCGCCAAACACCACGAAGTTTTGACCAGACGCTTCCGAGATCCCGTCCTCGGCCATGTAAGTGTTCGCTACCTGCACACGGAAGACGCGGTTGTCGTCGCCGACCAGCCGCAAACCTTCGGCGCGCCCGGTATGCAGCCCGTTCTGGTTGCCATCGATGCTGATATACGAGACCAGGTTGTGACTGCCGTCGATCGTCAGAGTGCCAACGTTCGCGGAGGCGTTTTTCAACTTGAGCGTGCCCGGCCCGCTGATTTTCAGATGGTCGCCGTGCACGCGCAGGTTGTCGACGATAAACACGCCAGCCGGAATGTAGATCAGGCTGTTCCCCGCGGTATCGGCGGCATTGAAGGCCGCTTGAATGGCCGCCGTGTCGTCGGTGCCGTTGTTGGCGGTCGCGCCGAAATCGCGCACGTCAAAGTATGGCTGCCGGGCATATTCCACGCCGGCCAGCAGCGAGGCTTGCGCCTGCGCCTGACTCATGCCACCGCGCATCAGGCCGACCCAGAATGCCCCGCCGCCTGGATCGACGTCGCGATGCAAATAGTCGTGATACCACTGATCGACCGCCTGCAGCCGGAATTCGTCGCTGGTGACGAATCCATACGCGACATTCGCTAAAGCCGCGCGGTTCATCACGTCGATCCAGTAGTTCTCCTCGGCGTCGACGGCCGTGCGCCGAAGCAGGTCGTTATAGAGTGACTGAATTGCCCCCTGTTTCGTGCCGCCAGCCTTATGGAAGTATTCACCCGATCCGATCAGAGAAGCTCGCACCACTTCCGGACCGCCGGTGGCGTCCCAGACGTTGAGCCAGAACTCCAGCCCGGCGGCGTCGACGTTGCGCCCCAGCACTTTTTGATAGTAGTCGTCCACGGCCGCCGCGCGCCGTTCGCGCGAGTTGAGCAACGACACTGCGATGGAGGACTTGGAGATCCCCGCTTCCAACCGGTCCGTCCAATAGTCGGCTTCAGCGTTGGCGGCCGGACGACCCATCACATCGAGGTAGAGGCGCTTGACCCATGCCCCTTCCGAGATATCCGCGGCCGGCTCCGGCTCCCCCGGCGACACCGACAACAACTCTCGTGGTTCAAGCGCCTCCATACGGCCTTGACCACTGTCATGGCGGATGCCTGCTCGCGTACGGCGCATGGTCCCCATAGTTTTTTCCGAAGGTGCGTGGCTCCGCAGGTGTCCTGGGCGACGCCTTGCCCATCGCGACGGACGGGCGGACCAGGCTATCTGGCACGGTCGTCCGGGAAGTCGCGATTGCGCGTAGCGCCGCCGTCAACGAATGGGGGTCCCGCGAAGGAGTTCCGGTTCCTTCGCGACTCGGAACGCGATATCACCTGATATCGTGCGAAAACTGTGACAAGACGGACGACAACTCAGATCGTCCGCTATCAACTAATAGGTCACAATTGCCGCTCAGGCAAATTCCTCGGCGTACGCCGAACGAACCGCTGGCAGGATGCGAAAAAACCGCAAACCCGTTGCCTTCCGGTCGCGTAGCATACGAGACGACGAATCCGCCGCATCCTCGGACGCATTCGTTGACACCCTGGATAGGGGCGGGGATATTACATTTGGGCGGTTCTCGCGGCAATCCCAGTCGCTGGTTCGCCAGGCACAGCACCCTTCGTCGGCTTCCGGGAGTGTCACCGCGTGGAGTTCGTACTTCTCGTTTTCGCCATCGGGGGGTTGTTGAGTTACTCGGCCGCCGTGCATTGCACGTTGCTGGTGATGCACTCTCTGCTGGCCGCCTGGTATGCGTGGAAACTCAAGTCCACGCAGCCGCTCACCGCCATCGTACTGTTGGGCTATGCGCCCATGTACTTTATCAATCCGTTCGCGATTCTCGTGGGCTGGATCGATATGGATAGCACGGAGGAGGCGCTCTATCTCTCCAACGTGTTGATGATGGTCGGCCTCGATCTGTTCATTATGGGGGCCTACCGGCTGCGCTGGAACAAGAACGACCTCTATAAGATGCAGCCCGTGGAGATTGCCGAAGGGCGCGTTGACATTGTGATCTTTATCGCGCTTGGCATCTATCTGGTGGCCAGTTGCGTGCAGATCCTCGGCGTCAGCAGCGTCGATTCCACGCGCGGCGCTTTCGACATGCAGAAGTTCGACATCGCCATGGGCGGCGAACACAGCATCTTCTTCCTGATGGGGCGCTATGCCTCCTTCAGCTTGCCGTTCGCTGGCTTTCTGATCGCCCTCAAGAAGCCGCCGAAACAGGCGATGTTCCTGATTCCGCTCGCAGCGCTCTTGGTGCTGCATTTCCTCTTGTTCCGCGTGCGGCAGGCGCCGATCGCGGTCAGCCAAGGGTATTTGCTGGGCTCGTTGTCTCGGTACCTGTTCGTCACCCTCAAGGGACGGCCGCTGTTGGGATATGTCCCCTCGTATGTGAAGATGACGGCGCTCGTGATGATTCCCACGCTGGCCGTGGCAGCCGTCTCCATTCGCTGGGTCCGTGCGATGTACGCCACGGGGCAATACGATTTCTCATCGGAGAGCGCCGAAAAAATCACCGATTCGACTTTTTCCGCTGGCGATCTCGCCGTGGCCTACATGACGCGCATGGCCGTGCAGAAGTTTCCTTCTGAACACGAATACCTGAACGGGCTGTCGGTGTATCGCTTGTTCCTGACCCCTATCCCACGGTTCATCTGGCCAGAGAAACCGGAGACTTCGCAACGTATCTTCGCCGGCGTGCTCGATCCGCGATTGCGCGCCAAAGGCGTGACCATTCCGGCCGGCCTGGTCGGCGACTTGCACATTAACTTCGGCCCTTGGGGCGTGATCGGGATGGTCGTGCTGGGCTTTTTCTTCGCTCAGGAGCGATACACGTCGCTCGCCTCGCTGATGGTATTGGCGTCCAGTGGCGCGTGGATTTTCCACTTTACGCGCGGTTCGCAAACCGGTCCGGTGATCGTGTTCGGCGTCACGTGGTTGGTTTCGCGACTCTTCCAATACATGCTGGCGCCGCAACCCGTTGCGGCCGGACAGGCGCAATGGCCGATGATGATGGCCTGGCGTCCAGCGCTCGCGATGCCAACGGTGGCCCGCAAATTGAAGCCGCGCGGCGGCTAGGTCTCCGCGCATGACTCCTTCGACCGCCGCGGAACCCGCACAGCCATCGGACGCCGTACCCGACGGTCCGCTGGCCGCACGTGACAAGGAATCGACGCGCAGCCGCGTGATCCGGCTTGGCGGATACACCGCCTGGACGGTGGCCGCGCTGGCCATGCCGTTAGTGCTGGATCGCCTGGTCGCCTGCCCAATTCTGCGCCGCCGGTTGGGCGCGGATCCTTTCGGCAGCTTTATCTGGGTGCGTTCGTTGGCCTACATGTTCGGCAACAACGTGGCCAATGGATTCTCGATTCCCTTTCTCCGCGATCTGGTCAAGCAGTCGGAAGACCAGGTGCGCATTCGCATGCGTACGGCGATCCTGCTCACCGCCGTCTTGACGTGCGTGGTGATGTGGATTGTCAGCGTTGTGGCGTGTTACTTCGGGGACAACTTTGTCTGGCGCAACGCGGAGTCGCTATTCCTACCGTTCGCTGGCTTCGCGCTCGCGCGTTCGTTAGACCAGGTAATCACCGTCCGCCTTCGCGTGCAGCGCCGGGTCAAGCAGATCTTCGTATTGCGCACCGTGGAAGGCGTGATCCTGGCTGGCGCCGCGATCTGCTTCCCCACGCGGGATATTCTGCTCATCGCCTTGATCTATTTCGCCAGCACGCTGATTCCCATGCTGCTGAGCGGATTCTTCAATCGCGATGTGCTACAAGGCGGCCGCGGTTGGGATCGCGGTGAGGCCCAGTCGCTGTTGAAAGAAGCTCCCGCCGGCATCTTGATGGTGGCCATCGACAACGCGCAGGTTTACCTGCCGATCATTCTCCTCGGCGCCATGGCCGGCAAAAGCGCGGTGCCGGCGCTCTACGCCGCGGGCGTCGGCTACGCGTTCCTGACGCCGATCACACATATGGGACAGGCGGTACTGAGCCTGATCTCCGGCAAGAAAACTTTCGATCTACACGGTCGCCGCGGGCGGATGTATCTCGCCACGACGCTCGGCCTCGCGCTCGCCGTTGGATTGACTTCCTACATCGTCGGCCGTTGGCTGGTCGAATACCTCTATCCGCTCGACGCTCCTGATACGCTGAAGTTTTATCATTGGATCGCGATCGCCAACGGCTGCGCCTCGGTCCGCGCCTTGATGCGACCGATCGGTCTCAAATTCGCGCCGCTGAAGAGCGTCGTCCGGCTCTCCTGGATCACGCTGGCCGCCCAAGTCGTCGCCCTGGCGGCCTTGATCCCGCTCTGGCAGGCCGCCGGCGCAGCCATCGCCCTGGCCATCTCCGCCGCCCTCGGCATGCTGATCTGGCTGGCGATTTTTGAGCAGTTCCGACGGGGAACGGCCATCGCCGCTGAAGTGGCCACGGATGTCGCGAGTGACGAAGCGTGAAGCCGCAGTACGTGTACCTACGAATTCAATCGTGAACGACGTGCGCGCTTCGAAGGTTTGTCGATCGCTGTGTTTTCATCAGCCATTTGGCGAAACACCATATCGACCGCGGCGTCGCGCGTCTTGGCGACGGCAAGCTTCTCAGCCACGCGCCGTGGCGGCGCTGACCAAGCCTGTTCGCTCCCTTCACCGAAGTGATTTCGCACCGCATTCAGATCCTCAATCCCGATGACGCCGTCGCCCGTAACGTCGCCAGGTTGGTCTTGTCCGACGTAGCCAAAGTTGTTGCGGACGTTGTTGAGATCCTCGATGTTTACTTGCCCGTCGAAGTTAGTGTCACCGGGCGAGCGTACGAGCCGCCAAAGCTCGTGACCATAGACTCCGTCGTCCCCAGTGAAAAACAACTGTCCGCGGTAGGTAAGGGGACTGTTCACCCCAAAGCCAAATCGAAAGTCTGGGAATGGAAGAGCCAATTGTGTGCCATCCGACGTTCCGTCAGTCACCCATAGCTGGCGATTCTGGAAACCATCGGGGATCGTGAAGAACAAGCGATCGCCCAAGGGCTTGAAAACCACAACGGGCCGCAGCGACCCACCTGGAACTAGATCAGCGACGATGCGAGTCCCTCCCGCTGTGGCGTCGGTCCGCCAGATTTCCTCGCCATGCACTCCGTCGTCAAAGGTAAAGAACAGCTGGTTTCCGGCTACGCCGATGACAGTGACTGCGCTGTGCTGAGGTCCGGGCTTGAGGTCTACTACCATGGACGTTCCTTCCGACGTTCCGTCCGATACCCAGAACTCGCTCCTGTGCTCTGGGTCGGCGGCACGAAACAAGAGCCGATCGCCCACGACGCGCAAGTCCGTGATATTCGCAATCGTGGGCTCGGGGCCGATCTGCGTGATGCGGTAAGTGCCCTCTTCGGTCCCATCGCTGCGCCAGAGTTGCTCATTGAACGGGACGTCGCGCGTGGAGAAATACAGGATTCCCTGAAACTCCGTGAAATTCTTGAAACGTGACACGCCAAACGGATCCGGTTGTTGGATGACCTTTACCAGGTGCGTACCATCCGCCGTGCCATCGCTCGTCCAAAGTTCCGGGCCGTTTCGATCTCCGTCCGCGGCGAAAAAGAGCTGGTCGCCGACCATCTTTAGCTCGGCCGGGCTGCTAGAATTCTCGCCTGCGCGAAGGTCCTTCAAGACGCGCGTTCCTGCGACTGTTCCATCGGTGAAGAACACTTCCGTCCCGTAGGCATCGGAACTCGCGACGAAATACAACCCGCCGTGTCCCGCGACGAGCGTACTAATGAACGTGTTCGCAGGACCGGCTTTCAAATCGGTCAGCCGGAACGTCCCGATCGCGGTGCCGTCGGTACGCCACAATTCAGCGCCAGCGATTCCCTCATCCGTGGCGACAAAATAAGTGAGATCGCCCGACGGCGTCATCGGCGGCGCGCCGTTTACCCCCAGGAGCGGCATCAAGTACGACGCTCCTCGCGGCGAATCGTCTGTCGCCCAAAGCTGCCGCGATTGATTCGGAGGGGTGACGGCCAGCAATAGTTCATCGCCTACGCCTGCGAGCGGCTGCAGGTTACTGCCGGCATTTCCAAGTCGAATGTCGCGCAGCAATGCCGCGCCGTCGAGCGTTCCATCCCAGGCCCAAAGCTCTTCGCCATGCGCCTCATCGCGTGTCAGGCCGAAGAATCGGCCGGCGGCAAACGCCTGCGGAGAGCTGGCCCAGTTCGCGGCCAGTGTAGTGCCCGTCGGCGTGCCGTCGGTTTTCCAGAGCGAATTGGCGTTACCGTCGAAGGCGTTGAAATAGGCGATTCCGGCGTGGACAAAGAAACGCGTATTGATGCCCAATTCGCCCGGATACACATCCGCCAGCCGCATCGTCCCTTCCGGCGTGCCGTCGCTGACCCACGGTTCAACTCCGGTAGCCGGTTCATGTGCGAGAAACAGCAGACGGTCGACGAGTGGTGTTACATTCGATGCGATTTGGGCGCCAGCCGGAAGTAAATCAACGTCCCAGGGCCGAGTACCTTCGGGAGTACCGTCGCTGGTCCAGAGCCCCGTATTCGGGTCGCCGTCATCGGCTAAAAGATAGAGCGCATCCGATGTCGCGACTGGCCGCAACTGGTAGCCCACAGAACTGTAGACACCTGGTCTGAAGTCCTTGACGAGGACAGTCCCTTGGACAGTACCGTCGCTTGTCCACAACTCTCGCCCATGTTCCGCATCGGCCGCGTAGAAATAAAGCTGCCCATTCAACTCGACGAATTGTCGCTGCGGCAATTGCGTTAAGTGCGGGGGCATGTCCAAGAACTCGCGCAGGAGCTCGGTCCCCGCCTCGGTTCCGTCGGTGACCCAGAGATCGTTGTTGACTTCGAAGAACACCTGGCCTTCGACTTCATGAATGTCGGTCGGCTCGCGCCCCTGCAGATATTCCGAGGCAATGGTGCTGACGATCATCGTGCCCATTTCAGTCCCGTCGCTCTTCCAAAGCGTGACGGTGGCGTTTTGGTCATCTCGCGTGAAAAAGTACAGTAAGCCCCCGGCTTCGGTCAGCAGGTATGGACGCGATCCCGCGGGACCGGGACGAAGGTCTTTGACCATCATCGTCCCTGCCTCGGTGCCGTCGGTTTTCCAGAGCTCCGTCCCCGACCCGTTGTCATGGAGAAAGCGGAAATAAAGGTGATCTCCCACGACGACCAGCTCGTCAATGTCGGAAACAAAGCTGGGCGGCGTTCGATTGAGAAAGATCGCCGTGCCGTCAGGAGTACCGTCACTACGCCATAGTTGACGCTGGTTCACTCCATCGTCTGCGGTGAAGTAGACGCTATCGTTGAACTCCGTAATGTACCGAACATCGCTGGATTTCGGCTCTTGCTGATTGATGTCCGCCACCAGTTCCGCGGTAAGCGACAATAGGCGGCGATCCTCCAGCCATTCGGGGCGAATGCAGCCAATGCGTTGATACTTGTTCATGGGAGTTATCTTGTCCGTGTATTGCGGGGACTGCCTGAAGCACGGACGATTCTAATCAGAGAGTTGCGGCAATTCCACTGCGACGCCGCCGGTACCGCGTCCCAGGCTTGTTCAAGTCAAACTCTGCAATCAGAATGGTGAGGCCGTCCTGGATTTCGCCTCCTCAGCGCTGGTCAAGGAATCTCCATTGCGATACAACTCCGCTCCCGTCTCCCGTCGTCAACTTCTCCAATCCCTGGCCGTCGCCGGTGTTGTCGGGGGCGTGCTGTCTCGTGATCAGGTGTTTGCCATGGATGCTCCCGCGCCCGCGCCCGCTGCCGCGACGGCTGAGAAGCCGTTTAAGCTTTGTTTGAACACGAGCACGATTCGCGGGCAGGAGCTCGGCATCGAGCGGGAAATTGAGCTGGCCGCCAAGGTCGGCTTCGATTCGCTGGAGCCGTGGGTCGATCAGTTGACCAAATTCCGCGACGCGGGCGGGTCGCTCCACGATCTCGGCAAACGGATCGCCGACTTGGGACTGACCGTCGAAAGCGGGATCGCGTTCACGGCTTGGATCGTCGACGACGACGTCAAGCGCGCGGCGGCGCTCGAGGACACCAAACGGGCAATGGAGATCATCGCCGCGATTGGCGGCAAGCGGATCGCCGCGCCGCCGTTCGGTGCGACCGATGTGCAAGACACCGACCTGGCGAAGATCGCGCGGCGGTACCGCGCATTGCTGGAAGTCGGCGATCAAACCGGCGTCGTGCCGCTGTTGGAGTTGTGGGGATTCTCCAAGACGCTTAGTCGGCTTGGCGAAGTGGCCTACGTGGCTATCGAAGCAGCGCACGCGCAGGCGAGCATTCTGGCCGACGTCTATCACATCTACAAAGGCGGCTCGGAACCGGCGTCGTTGAAGCTCTTGAACGGCGCCGCCATGCACTGCCTGCACATGAACGACTATCCCGACCTGCCGCGCGACAAGATCGTCGACGCCGACCGCGTCTTCCCCGGCGACGGCGTGGCCCCGCTGCCGATGATCCTCCGCACACTCCACGAAATCGGCTTCCGCGGCGCCCTCTCCCTCGAAGTCTTCAACCGCGAATACTGGCGCCGCGATCCGGAGGAAGTGCTACGAGAGGGCCTGGAAAAAATGCGCGTCGCCGTCGAAACGGCGATGCGCGGGTAAACATGCTTAATCGCGGAGGCGCAGAGACGCGGAGGATTTAACCGCGAAAGACGCGAAATCACACTAAAATGGGACATGCATTCAGCACTGAATGCTAGCAGTTCCTTTCATTCCTACTTTCGCGTTATTTCGCGTGTTTCGCGGTTGAAACCTCCGCGGTAAAAAGCGGTTTACGCGCTTTCCGCTTCGTCGATGAAGCTCGCCAGTGATCTTGCCCGGATCGGGTGTTGGAGTTTCCGGACCGCTTTGGCTTCGATTTGGCGGACACGTTCTCGGGTGACGCTGAAAATCTGGCCGACTTCTTCCAGCGTGTACGAGTAGCCGTCCGAGAGGCCGTAACGGAGGCGGAGGATTTCTCGTTCGCGGTAGTTCAGCTCGTTGAGCACGTCGGCGATGCGTTGCTTGAGTAATTGCTGTGTCATGTCACGCAGCGGGTCGATGTCGCGATGATCCTCGACGAACTCGCCGAAGAAACTGTCGTCGTGATCGCCGACCGGTTGGTCCAGCGACAACGGCTGCCGGGTCATTTTCATCACGCAGCGGGTTTCTTCCAGCGA